>SHXK01000049.1 GCA_009693335.1 Betaproteobacteria bacterium
CGGCGGCGTGCGTCAACCGGTCTAGATAATTGTCGCTCGCCACCGGAATACGCAACGGACGCCGCTCGCCTGGCTGGTTATTCCTTGGCTACGGTGAATTGCGCGGGCAGCCTGCCGTCCGGCCTGAGTATCGCCCGTTCGGTAAGCAGTGTTCTCGCCAATGTCTGGTCGCCGATCTGCAAAGCTGAATCAAGAAGGATGAGAACGAAAAGGTCGCGCTGGGCATGGCTGCCACCGAGTTTCCACAGGTCTTTGCGTACTGGCGTGAGCAGTTCGGTCGCGCGCCGGTAGTCTTTGCCGCGCCAGGCGACAACGCCCTCGCAGACCGCCCGCCCGATCATGTCGTGTACGCGGGCTGTCGTGCCATGGCTCGTCGCTGAACCCACCGCCGCCGGGGCCGAGCCCAGCGCTAACGCGTAGTGCGCGTCGGCAAAGGCGAGCACCGAGCTGCCGGATTGCTCGCGTACCACCTTGGCAACAGCATCCCAGCGCCCGCCGACATCGACGCCGGCCAGTTCCAGCCTCGCCAGCAGCGAGATGTCGTTGCACAGTGAGAGGTTTTCGTTCGAGCCTTCGCCCCAGACCCGGGCGTCGTACAGGCGCAGCGCCTCGTCGAAGCGGCCTGCGCCCCAATGCATGAGCGCCAGGTGCCACCACAGGTGATAGCGGAAGAAGTTCGCCGTGTCCCAATGCGGCGCCAGGGTCTCGATCCACAGCACGCCTTCCGTGGAGCGTTCCTGCATCTCCATCACATGCGCCACGGCATGTACCGCCCAGGGATCCGCCGGATTGATCTCGGTGGCGCGCCGCCCGGCGCGCTCGGCCGCAGCATAGTCGCCGCACTCTTCCAGGCCGAAGGCGTGCAGCGCGAGCAGGTGGCCATAGCCCGGCGTGCTTTGGTCCCAGTGGGGCAGGGCCCGCGCCGGGCCGTCGCGCACATTGGCCGCGTCGCCCAGGTAGAAGTAGAGGTAGTTCGCCAGCTTGAGGGCGAGAAAATCGCGCGGCTGCTCGCGCAGGATGCCGTCCAGGATCTCGCAGCAACGTTCGAGTTCTCCTTCGCACCAGGCGCCGAGCGCGGCGGCGTGGGCTCGCTCGCGTGGGTTCAAGCCGGGATTACTTTCCAAGCTTGCATGGGCCGACCGCGCTTTAGCAAGCAGCGCCGGCAGGCCCATCAAATGCATGAAGTAGCCTTGCAGGCATAGCGCCATCGGCATCGCGGGATCGGCCTGCAGCGCACGCTTGAGCGGCACCCCCGGCTCGCGCGAGAAGCCAACGTAGGCCCAGACGGCGTCGTCGAAGGCACGCGCCGCCTCGCCGTTGGCGGCGGTGAGTTGCAAACCTAGACGGTCACGCTGCATGGCTTCATCTGCCGAGCGCACCGAAAAGCTCGCGCCGGTCAAGATCGGCTTTCTGTTCTCCGGGATCGATATCGTACTCGGTCGCTAAGCGAGTTTTGCTGTCTCGGCGCCGGATCGGTTTAGGCAACAACCGGTGGTCGGATTCGATGCGCCAGCGTCGCTTGTTCAAACGCGTGCGCGAGCTGTAGCACGCCGAAGTCATCGCGGTAGCGGCCGACGATCTGCAGCCCGACCGGGAGCGGCTTCAAATCGTCCGTGAATCCCGCCGGCACAGAAATGGCCGGGTGGCAGGTGATGGTGATGTAGTAGCAGCTCTTCATCCAGTCGAGGTAGTTGTCCATTTTTACGCCCGCGATCTCCCCCGGGTACTCCTGGTCCGCCGGGAACGGCGGTAACTGGTTCACCGGGCAGATGAGGAAGTCGTAGCGCTCGAGGAAGCGGCGCATGCGATGAAAGAGCTCGCTGCGCAGCGCCTCGGCGCGCGCAATTTTCTCCGGCGTGAGCTTGCGGCCCTGTGCCACGTTCCAGAGGATCGTGTCCTTGACCTCAGCGCGGCGTGTCTTCGCCAGTTCACCGTAGTTCTGCAGGAATGAAAGGGCGCGCAATGTCTCGAAGGCCTCGGTGGCGCCGGAGAAATCCGGGCTGGCTTCTTCGACGCTGCAACCGAGCTCCTTGAAGATCTTGCGCCGCTTGTCGAGAACCGCGGTGACGCGCGGATCCATCGGCAGGCCACCCAAGTCGCGGCTCCAGGCAACGCGGATTTTCTTGAAATTTCTATGCAGGGGTTTTGAAAATGCCGCAGCCGATTCGGCAATCGACAGCGGCGCTCTCGCATCCGGGCCGGCCATGGCCGACAGGAGGAAAGCGGCATCGGCAACCGTACGCGCGATCGGACCGAGTACGCTTAGCATATTCCATGCGTTGGGCGCCGGCCAGGACGGCACCCGGCCCGGCGAGGGACGGAAACCCACCACATTGCAATAGTTGCCGGGATTGCGCAGCGAAGCGGCCAGATCACCGCCGTCGGCGAACGGCAGCATGCCGCAAGCCGTTGCCACCGCAGCGCCGCCCGAGGAGCCACCCGCGGTCTTGGTCGTGTCGTACGGGTTGAGGGTAGTGCCGAAAACCGCATTGAAGGTGTGGCTGCCGGCCGCGAACTCAGGCAGGTTGGTTTTGCCGATGGTGATCGCACCGGCCGCCGACAGACGTTCGACGATGAGGTGATCCTCTTTCGGTACGTGGTCTTTGTAAATGGGCGAGCCCGAGGTGGTGCGGATGCCGCGCGTCGGCACGTTGTCCTTGTAGGCGATCGGCAAACCAGCAAGGGCTGGGGATTTGAAACTTTTTGACATGGAATTTCGGTCGAATTTCTTTGCCGCGGCGAGTGCCTGTTCAGGCACGAAAGTCACGATGGCATTGACTCTGGAGTTTACGCGCTCGATCTGCGCGATGAACGCTTGCATCACTTCAGTGGCGGAAAGCTTGCGGCTGCGGATCAAGCGCGCCAGGGTGGTTGCCGAGGAAAAGCAGATTTCAGTCATAGTGGCCCGTGTTGTATGGTGTCTATAGCAATACGATATCGTATTGCTCCTGCATATAATCGGTCTCGACCTGGAGCGAAACCGGCTTGCCGATGAAGTCCGAGAGCATCGCCAGGGCGCCCGATTCCTCCTCATGAAACAGGTCGCAAACGGACTGGGAGGCGAGCACCCTGAATTCACGGGCCTTGAAAGCGCGCGCCTCGCGCAGGAGTTCGCGCAGCACTTCATAGCATACGGTGCGCGCGGTCTTCACTTCGCCGCGGCCGCCGCAGGTCTGACAGGCTTCGCACAACACGTGCGCCAGCGATTCACGGGTTCTTTTTCTGGTCATTTCCACCAGCCCGAGGGCGGTGAAGTCGCTCATCGTCGTGCGCGTGCGGTCCTGTGCGAGCGCGCGCCGGAGCTCCTCCAGCACTGCGGCGCGGTGGTGCTCGGTGTCCATGTCGATGAAATCGACCACGATTATGCCGCCGAGGTTGCGCAGGCGCAGTTGGCGCGCGATCGCCTGCGCCGCTTCCAGGTTGGTCTTGAACACGGTGTCAGCGAAATTGCGCTGACCGACAAAGCCGCCGGTGTTGACGTCCACCGTGGTCATGGCTTCGGTCTGGTCGATCACCAGCGTGCCGCCGGATTTTAAATCCACGCGCCGGGCAAGGGCCTTTTCGATTTCCTGCTCCACGTTGTAGAGCTCGAACAGCGGCCGCTCTCCGGTGTAGTGCTGTAGCTTGCCGGCGAGCGCCGGCATGTAAGCCTGGGCAAATGCCACCAGCTTCTGGTGGTTTTCACGCGAGTCCACCTGCACCGCCGCAGTGCGGTCCGTCACCAGATCGCGCAGCACGCGTTGCGCGAGCGACAGACCCTGGTAGACCAGTTTTGGCGGTTGTATGCCCGCATTGACTCCCCCGGAACGCTGCTGGATGTCGCGCCACAGCTTGCGCAGGTACTCGATATCAGCGCGCAGTTCATCATCGCTGGCGCCCTCGGCGAGCGTGCGCAGGATGAAGCCGCCCTGCTCGTCGGCGGGGATCAGCTGCTTCAGCTTCTCGCGCAGCGCCGCGCGCCCGGCCTCGTCCTCGATTCGCTGGGAGATGCCGATATGCGGGTCCTGCGGCAGGTAGACGAGCAGGCGACCGGCCACCGACAGCTGGGTCGAGAGCCGCGCGCCCTTGGTGCCGAGTGGATCTTTCAGCACCTGCACAGTCACGGGCTGGCCCTCGGCGAGCATTTTTTCGATGGCTTTGGCGGGCTCCGGTTTGCCGTTTTCGCCGCCGTTGATCGAGCTGGCCTTGCGAGACTCTCGGCCGTTGAGCGCAGTGGTGCGCCGCTGCTCCCACAGGTCCGCGACGTGCAGGAAAGCGGCGCGCTCCAAGCCGATTTCGACGAAAGCGGATTGCAAGCCGGGCAGCACGCGCGCGACGCGCCCCACATAGATGTTGCCGACCAGGCCGCGGTTCGCCTCGCGCTCCACCACCAGTTCCTGTACTTGGCCGGCGGCGAGGACCGCAACGCGGGTCTCTTGCGGGGTGATGTTAACGAGGATTTCGTCGCTCATTTACGGCGATCCTGCTGCGCCCCCATGCGCTGGAGCAACTGGGCGGTTTCGTACAAGGGCAGTCCCATGACGCTCGAGAAACTGCCGCGCAGGGTGGTGACAAACTGTGCGGCGCGGCCCTGGATGGCGTAGGCACCCGCTTTGTCGTCGCCTTCTCCGCTGGCGACGTACTGTCGGATCTCGTCCTGCGAGAGAACCCCGAATTCAACTTCCGAGACCGATACCGCGCACTCCAGCTGCGACTCGTAGCGCAGCGCAATCGCTGTCAGCACTTGATGCTGGCGCCCCGATAATGCGGCCAACATCTCGGCTGCCTCGCGCCGGTCTGCGGGCTTGCCGAGGATGCGTTGGTCTACCACCACGGTGGTGTCGGCGGCGAGCACCGCGGCGCGGGGCAGCTTGCGCTGCTCGATACGTTGCCAACCCGCCTGCGCTTTGGCGCGGGCGAGGCGCTCGACGTAGGCGCGCGGCGCCTCGCCTTCGAGCGGCATTTCATCCAGCTCGGCATCGGTTTTGGGTTGGTCGCGAAACATCAGGACCTGGAAACGCACGCCGATCTGCGCTAGCAGCTCGCGCCGTCTCGGGCTGCGCGAAGCAAGATAAATGCTGCGGTCAAGCTGCGTGATCACGAGACTACGAAGTTTAAGGCCATTCCCGGTGGTATAAATATCCCGTCGTCTTATCACTTCGGCTGGCAGGAGTCTCAAATGCAGCAAGCCCCGGTCGAGTTCCACCACCCCGCGCCTCGCAGCGCAGCTCTGCGCTGGACGCCCGCAACGGTGACGGCCTTGTTCGAACTGCCTTTCAACGAACTGCTGTTCCGCGCGCAAACCGTGCACCGCCAGCATTTCGATCCCGGCACCGTGCAGTTGTCGACCTTGCTGTCGATCAAGACCGGTGGCTGCCCCGAGAACTGCGCCTATTGCCCGCAGTCGGCGCATTTCGATACGGGTGTCGAGGCGACCGCGTTGATGGGGCTCGATGCTGTGCTGGATGCCGCCCAGCGTGCCAAGGAGGCGGGCGCGACCCGTTTCTGCATGGGCGCGGCCTGGGGCGTGGCCCCAAGGACCGCGATATTGAGAAGGTGGCGGCCCTCGTCAGGGGCGTGAAGTCGCTGGGCCTCGAAACCTGTGCGACGCTGGGCCTGTTGGGCCAAGGCCACGCCGAGGCACTGCGCGATGCAGGTCTGGACTACTACAACCACAACATCGACAGCGCACCGGACAAGTACGCTGACATCGTCACCACGCGCCAGTTCGAGGATCGGCTCGAGACGCTGCAGAAAGTGCGTGAGGCCGGCGTCAAAGTCTGCTGTGGCGGTATCGTCGGCATGGGCGAATCGCGCGTCCAGCGCGCTGCGCTGGTCGCGACCCTCGCCAACATGGACCCGTACCCGGAGTCGGTGCCGATAAACCATCTGGTGCAGGTCGAAGGTACGCCGCTGCACGGCCTCGAACCCCTGGATCACTTCGAGTTTGTGCGCACCATCGCCGCCGCGCGCATCACCATGCCCGCAGCGATGGTGCGCTTGTCCGCCGGCCGTCAGCAAATGGGCGAGGCGGTGCAAGCGTTGTGCTTCATGGCCGGAGCGAACTCGATTTTCTATGGCGACAAACTGCTGACCACCGGCAACCCCGATGTGCAGGCCGATCAGGCGCTGCTGGGCAAGCTGGGGATGAGGGCGGCATGAGCAGCGCGCCTATCCACAGCGCCGGCGCTGGCAACCCCGGCCCACGCATGACGCTGCATCGCTTGCGCGAGATGCATGCGCAAGGCGTAGCGATTGCGATGCTTACCTGCTACGACGCCGCGTTCGCACGCCTGCTCGACGCCGCTGGTGTCGATTGTCTGCTGGTCGGTGATTCGCTCGGCATGGTGTTGCAAGGCCAGGACAGCACGCTGCCGGTGACGCTGGAAGAGATCGCCTATCACCTGCGCTGCGTCGCGCGCGGCAAGGGTAGCGCTTGGTTGATCGGCGACTTGCCGTTCGGCAGCTACCAGCAATCTCCGTCGCAAGCGCTGGCAAGCGCCAGCGTGCTGATGCGAGCCGGCGCGCAAATGGTCAAGCTCGAAGGCGGCGGCTGGACCACCGAGACGGTGCGCTTTCTCACCGAACGCGGCATCCCGGTGTGCGCCCATCTCGGCCTCACGCCGCAATCGGTGGCTGCCTTGGGCGGTTATCGTGTGCAAGGCCGTGACGATGCGGCGGCGGCGACGCTGCAGCGGCACGCCAGCGAACTGGCTGAGGCCGGAGCGGCGATGCTGGTGCTGGAATTGCTGCCGAGCGCGCTGGCGAGCAAGGTCACCCAGAGCCTGAATATCCCCGTCATCGGCATCGGCGCTGGTAAGGCTTGCTCTGGCCAAGTGCTGGTGCTGCACGACATGCTGGACATCACGCGTGGCAAGCTGCCACGCTTCGTGCGTAACTTCATGGACGGCGCGCCGTCTATCGAGGCGGCGCTTGCCAGCTATGTCGCCGAGGTGAAGGGGCGGCGTTTTCCCGACGACAGCAGCCACGGTTATTAAGACGGGGCTGGGGCCCGGCCTTTCCCCTTGGGGCTCGGAACAGGGGAGCCAAGGTTCCCCCGTTACCCCCTCCTAGGCGCGGTGGTAGGGATGTCCGGTGAGCAGGGTAGCGGCGCGGTAGAGCTGCTCGCAGAGCAGCACCTGCGCCAGCGCGTGCGGCAGCGTGAGCGCCGAGAGGCGCAGCAGCAGCGCGGCTTTTTTTTTCAAGGCCGGGTCCAGGCCGTCGGCGCCGCCGATCACGAATACCGTGGGTTCGCCTAGCAGCGCGGCGAACTGCTGGGTGGTGAGATCCTTGCCGTGTTCATCCAGGGCGACCAGGCGCGTGTGGTTGGGGATTTTCTCCCGGAGTTTTCCTGCGAGCGCGGGTTTGATCTGCAGCAGCTTTACTTCGTAGCCGCGCGGCATGCGCTCCAGGTATGTGTCGCGCGCCGCCTCGGCCCAGGCCGGGAGCCTATTGGCGACTGCGACGACGTGCAGTCTTGCCACGGGCTGGTTTTTTCGGTGTGGCGCGGCGGCTGGGTTTAGCGGGGCGCTTTTTTTTCACCAGCTTGGGCGGCGGCTGCGCTTTCTTCAGCTTCACTTCTTTGCCACCCCAGAGTTCTTCTAGGTTGTAGAAACTGCGCACTGCCGGGTGCATCACATGGACGACGATGTCGCCCAGATCCACCAGCACCCATTCGCCATTGCGTCGGCCCTCGATGCCGACGACTTTCGCGCCCAAGGCTTTGAGTTTTTCGTGCACATGGGTCGCCAGTGCATTGACCTGTCGGTTGGAATCGCCACTCGCGATCACCACACGTTCGAAGTAAGCCGATTGCTTGGCGACGTTGAACACCACGATGTCGCGCCCTTTGACGTCTTCTAGCGCTTCGACCACGGCACGTTGTTTTTTGCGGATGTCCATCAGTGGTACAAGCCTTTCTTAAGAATGTAGTCGAGCACCGGCGGCGGCAGCATAGCCGATACATCTTCGTCGCGCGCCAGGCGCGCACGAATGCTGCTTGCTGAAGTGGTTAGTGGGGTCATGGCGATGGTTCTTGCTGTTGCATCCACGCAGCATCCAGGTCTGGCAAAAACGGCGATTTCGCAGAGCTTCTCCAGATCCGTCCAGCGATGCCAGGTGGCCCGCTTCGCGTACTGGTCTGCGCCCAGAAGCAATTTCAGGGATGCACCGGGATAGTCGTCCTGAAGAGACAAAAGCGCATCGAAAGTAAAACCGCTGGCGCTAGGTTGGAGCTCGCGCTCGTCCACCACGTAGCGCGGCTCGTCGGCGGTCGCCAGCTTGAGCATGGCCAAGCGCTGCGCGGCTGTGGCAACTGGCGCTGGGCGGTACGGCGGCGTGCCGGTCGGCAGCCACAGTAGCTGCTGCAATCCCAGGGACTGCAGTGCGGCGTTGGCGATCGCCAGGTGGGCGTTGTGAACAGGGTCGAAGGTGCCGCCGAGGATGCCGATTGCTTGGGCCACTAAGTGCGTACTTCTCCGTGTCCGAGGACGACGTACTTCTGAGTCGTCAAGCCCTCGAGGCCGACCGGGCCGCGCGCGTGCAGCTTGTCGGTGGAAATGCCGATCTCGGCACCCAGGCCGTACTCGTAGCCGTCGGCGAAGCGAGTCGAGGCGTTGACGATCACCGAGCTCGAATCCACTTCGCGCAGAAAACGAGCGGCGCGCGCTTGGTCATCGGTGACGATGGCGTCCGTGTGCTGCGAGCCGTACTTGGCGATGTGCGCGATCGCCTCATCCAGACCTTGCACCACGCGGATCGAGACCACGGGCGCCAGCCACTCGGTGTAGTAATCCTGCTCGGTCGCCGGTTTTGCGTCGTTGACGAGGATGCACGTGGCTTCATCGCCACGCATCTCCACATTCTTGTTCTTGTAGATGGCAGCAATCAAAGGCAATACCCTGGCAGCAATTCCTGCGGCCACCAGCAGCGTCTCCATGGTGTTGCAGGTGCCGTAGCGCTGCGTTTTGGCGTTGTCGGCGAGGCGCACCGCCATCTCCAGATCGGCACGGTCGTCCACGTACAGATGACATACGCCGTCCAGGTGCTTGATCATCGGGATCTTCGACTCGCGCATCAGGCGCTGGATGAGTTCCTTGCCGCCGCGCGGCACGATGATGTCCACGTACTGGTGCATGGTGACCAGATGGCCCACTGCGGCGCGATCGGTGGTGGCGACCACCTGCACCGCAGCTTCGGGCAGTCCCGCGGCCTTGAGGCCGGCGCGTACGCAGGCCGCGATCGCCTGGTTGGAATGCAGCGCTTCGGCACCGCCGCGCAGGATGCAGGCGTTGCCGGCTTTCAGGCACAGGCCGGCGGCATCCGCCGTTACGTTGGGCCGCGACTCATAGATGATACCGATGACGCCGAGCGGCACGCGCATGCGTCCGACTTCAATGCCGGTTGGGCGCCGCGCCAGGCCGGTGATGGCGCCGATCGGGTCTGCCAGCGCCGCAATGTCTTCCAGGCCCTCGGCCATCTGCTCGATGCTTGCCGGGGTTAGTGCGAGGCGCTCCAGGAACGCGCCGTCGCGGCCTTCTTTCTTCGCCTGCTCGAGGTCAGCGCGGTTCGCCGCTAGCAGGTCGGTCGCGCGGCCGCGAATCTCCATCGCCATGGCGCACAGCGCGCGGTTCTTGGCATCAGCGTCGGCGCGCGCCAACGCGTGCGCGGCAGCGCGCGCGTCTCTGCCCAGACCGTGCATGTACGCTTCGAGGTCAATTGCGCCGCTAGGCGATTGCGCATGAGACTCCGCCTTCATGTAGCAATTCTAACCCTAGGCTGATGAACTCATCCCAGGGCTCGCCGGGACCGACGCCCTTGCTGGCGCGGTCTATGCGCGCAGCGTGCAAGAGCGCGCGCTCGAGGGCGGCGCTGGCATGGCGCGCGAGTGCGGTTTTCATCAGTGCCTGGCGCGTGCCCCAGACGCGGTTCTCGCGCAGTAGTTGATCGATCGCCCGGCCGGCGGCTTGTCCCTGCTGTATGCGCACCAGCGCACGCAGCTCCTCGGTCAGCGCCCACAGGATGAAAACCGGCGATTCGCCTTCGCCGCGCAACCCGTCGAGCACGCGCACGTAACGGGCCATGTTGCCGGCAAGCAAAGCGGCAGAGCAATCGTGGGCGTCATAGCGAGTGACGTTGGCGATCGCGCCGCTCAGCTGCTCGACGGAGACTTCGCCCTTAGGCAGCAGGAGCCCCAGTTTCTGCACTTCCTGGTAAGCGGCGAGCAGATTGCCCTCCACGCGGTCGGCGAGATAGCCCAGCGCTTCCGGCGTCGCGCGCTGACCCTGCCGGGCGAGGCGGGTGGCGATCCACTCCGGCAGGCGCGCGCGCTCGATCGGGTAAACATCGACGACCACGCCGGCGCCGGCGAGTGCCAAGAACCAGCGCGCATTCTGCTCGTCCTTGCGCAAGCGTGGCACGCTGACCAGTGTGACGTTTTCCTCGCCCAAACGCGTGCTCCCGGATGGCGCCCGCGCAAGCCGCTCACACATGGCTAGGAGCGCTGCCGAACCCTGGGTGCCGGGCTTGCCAGTAGCGATGCGCAGTTCGATAATTTTCCGCCCGCCGAATAAGGAGCGACTCGCACCCGCCTGCGCCAGTTCGCCCCAGTCGAAACCGCGCTCGACGGTAAGGACCTCGCGTTCGTCGCAGCCTTGTGTGCGCGCCGCGGCGCGGATCGCATCGGCCGCCTCCAGCGCGAGCAGCGGCTCGTCGCCGTGGATGACGTACAGACTGGCGAGTGCAGAGGTGGAACGCGCTTGCGCAGGGGTGGAACGCGCCAGCGCGTTGGCCAGATGCGCGGCGAGCTGCTCGGCGCGCAGCTGCATCTAGCGCACAGCGGGCTGCGGGCGCTGCGCCCCGGCGAGGCGCCGCATGATCTGCTGCACCATGTCGAACTGCATGTCGCGGTACAGCAGTTGCTCCTCGGTCTCCTTTGCCAACACCTCGGAGTCGTTGAAGGTGATATCGCGCGTCAGTTGTACCGTGCTCAGGGGCAGGAATTCACCGCCCTTGCCGTCATGCACCCGGAAAGCGACCCGGTAGCGCAACTGGTATTCGCGCACCCGTCCGGTTGCGGCAAGGGAGAGGATCTGCTTTTCGCGCGCCTCTTGAGCGAACTCGATCACGGCCTCGGCTTTCTTCGCATCGTCGATCACCACGGTACGGGTGCCGGACTGGATATTGCGCTTCAGATCCAGCGCGATGCCGCCGGCGGTGTTCGGCATGTAGAGCGTATCGAACGGCAGCGCGGCGGTGCCGCGCATCTGGAAACCGCATGCCGTCAGGAGAACGGCGCAGGCGAGCGCGATGGCGATGGGTTTAACGAGTTGCATCAGACGACGATGTTGATCAGACGGCCGGGCACGATGATGGTCTTGCGCACTGGCTGGTCGCCAATATGCTTGGCCACGGCTAGCGCGGCCATGGCCTGCATGCTGCTCTGATCGGCGGTTTTCGGCACTTTTACGCTGCCGCGGGTTTTTCCGTTGACCTGAATCACGTAGTCGACTTCGTCTTGCTCCAGGGCCGCGAGATCGAACTCCGGCCAGGGTGCGCTCAGCACGTCCTCGCCAAACCCCAGCTCGCGCCACAGAGTGTGGCACACATGCGGGGTGATCGGTGAGAGCAGGCGTAGCAGGATCGACAAACCTTCCTCGGCAACCGTGTTGCGGCCTGGGATTTTTTCAATGGCATTAAGAATCTTCATGCAAGCGGAGGCTACGGTGTTGAACTGGTGCTTAGCGAGATCGTAGTTCGCCTGCTTGAGCACCGAATGGATCTCGAAGCGCGCGCTCTTGCGCACAGCATCGCTCGTGGCGGCGCCGAGCTTGTCGAATTTGGTGCAATAGCTCCACAGGCGCTTCAGGAACCGGTAAGACCCATCGACGCCTTCGTCGCTCCATTCAAGCGTACTGGTCGGTGGCGAGGCGAAGATGATGAAGAAACGCGCGGTGTCGGCGCCGTATTTCTCGATCAATTCCTGGGGGTCGACGCCGTTGTTCCTCGATTTGGACATGGTGCCGATGCCGCCGTACACGACCTCGGCGCCGTCGGCAATGCGCTGCGCCGAAGTGATGTTGCCTTTGGCATCCTTCTTAACGGTCACTTGCGAAGGATTGACCCACTCGCGCCGGCCCGCCGTGCTGTCGCGGTAGTAGGTTTCGGCTAGCACCATGCCTTGCGTGAGCAAATTGGTGAACGGCTCGGAAATATCGGTCAACAAGTCTTCGTCGCGCAGCGCGCGCGTGAAGAAGCGCGAGTAGAGCAGGTGCAAAATGGCGTGTTCAATGCCGCCGATGTACTGGTCGACCGCCATCCAGTACTTGGCGCGCCCGTCCAGCATGGCATGCGCCTGGTCCGGGCAGGCGTAGCGCGCGAAGTACCAGGACGAATCGACGAAAGTGTCCATGGTGTCGGTTTCGCGCTTGGCCGCTAGTCCGCAGGCGGGGCACTTGGTCTCGTAGAAGGCCGGCAATTTGGCCAGCGGATTGCCGGTGCCGTCGGGCACCAGGTGCTCGGGCAGCACGACGGGCAACTGATCATCGGGTACTGGCACGTCACCGCAGGCGGCGCAGTGCACGATCGGAATTGGACAGCCCCAGTAGCGCTGGCGCGAAATGCCCCAGTCGCGCAGGCGCCACTGCACCTGCTTCTCGCCCAGGCCCTTGGTCTGCAGGTCCGCCGCGATCGCATCGACCGCCGGCTGGAAGTCGAGGCCGTCGTATTTTCCGGAATTAATGCACTTGCCGTGGTCGGTGTAGTGTTCCGCCCATCGTGCAGAGACGAAATCCTTGACGTCGATGACCTGGGGGATGGGCAAGCCATAGCTATTGGCGAAGTGAAAATCCCGCTCATCGTGCGCCGGCACGCCCATCACCGCGCCTTCGCCGTAGCCCATCAGCACGTAGTTGCCCACCCACACCGGAAGTTTTTCGCCAGTGAGCGGGTGCGTACAGAACAAGCCGGTCGGCATGCCCTTCTTGTCGATTTTTGCCAGCTCCGCTTCCGTCACGGCGCCACGCTTGCAATCCTCGATGAAAGCGGCAAGCGCCGGGTTGCTTTTTGCTGCGTGGGCGGCAATCGGATGCTCGGCCGCCACCGCGCAAAAGGTGGTGCCCATCAGCGTGTCGGCGCGGGTGGTGAACACCCACAAGACGCGCTGTTGATTTTCCATTGCATACGCAAAACCTACCCGCACCCCTTCGGAGCGGCCGAGCCAGTTTTTCTGCATCAGCTTGACCTGCTCGGGCCAGCCGGCCATACCATCAAGCGCGCCCAGCAACTCCTCGGCGTAGCGGGTGATGCGGTAGAAGTACATCGGGATTTCGCGCTTTTCCACCAGTGCGCCGGTGCGCCAGCCGCGGCCTTCGATCACCTGCTCGTTCGCCAATACGGTCTGGTCCACCGGGTCCCAGTTGACGCTGCCGGTTTTCTTGTAGGCGAGCCCTTTTCTGTAGAGCCGCGTGAACAGCCACTGGTTCCACCGGTAGTAGTCCACGTCGCAGGTCGCCAGCTCGCGCTCCCAGTCAATCGCGAAGCCCAGGCTCTGCAACTGCGTTTTCATGTAGGCGATGTTGTCGCGGGTCCATTGCGCCGGCGGCACCTGGTTCGCCATGGCGGCGTTCTCGGCGGGCAGGCCGAAAGCATCCCAGCCCATCGGCTGCAGCACGTTCATGCCACGCATCCGGTAGTGCCGGCTGAGCACATCGCCGATGGTGTAGTTCCTGACGTGCCCCATGTGCAGCTTGCCGGAGGGGTAGGGAAACATCGACAGGCAATAGAACTTGGGGCGCGACGGGTCCTCCGTGGCACGGAACGAGCGCCGCGATTCCCAGAACGACTGGGAATCGTTTTCGATGCTGCGGGGATCGTAGCGGTCCTGCATCTGAATTTTTCTCGATGACCGGGAGCGGCGGATTATAAAGGGCTGGGTGCGTCAGCAAGGAGACGGGGCGCAATTTGCCCATGAGATAATGGACCTGCCTTGTCGCTGCATCTCGAACACCTCAACCCCGAACAACTGGCCGCGGTCACTCTGCCCGACGGGCACGCGCTGGTGCTCGCCGGTGCGGGCAGCGGCAAGACCCGTGTCCTCACGACGCGCATCGCCTGGCTGATCAAATCCGGGCGCGTCACGCCGGGCGGCGTACTGGCGGTCACTTTCACCAACAAGGCCGCCCGCGAGATGGTCACGCGGCTGACAGCGATGCTGCCGGTGAGCCCGCGCGGCCTGTGGATCGGCACTTTCCACGGTCTTGCCAACCGCCTGTTGCGCGCGCACCACCAGGAAGCCGGGCTGCCGCGCGAGTTCCAGATCCTCGACATTCAGGACCAACTTTCCGCCATCAAGCGGCTTGCCCGCTCGCTGAACATCGACGAAGACCGTTTTCCGCCGCGCGAGCTGCAGCGCTTCATCAACGGCCAGAAGGAAGAGGGTCTGCGCGCTCAGGGCGTGCCGGTGGGCGACGACGTGACGCGCCGCCAGGTGGAATTCTTCGCCGCTTACGACGAACAGTGCCAGCGCGAAGGCGTCGCGGATTTCGCGGAATTGCTTTTGAGAAGTTTTGAATTGTTAAATAGAAATGAAATACTCCGGCAGCACTATCA
>SHXK01000050.1 GCA_009693335.1 Betaproteobacteria bacterium
TAACCCTTGAGCATGCCGACGGATTGCGAGCCCTGTCCGGGAAACACCATGCCGAGTTTCATGCGCCGCTTAGCTGATCGCCATTACATCGTGAGCAGCGAAGCGCCCCAGGTGAAGCCGCCACCTACGCCTTGCAGCATCACCTTGTGGCCCGGCTTGATGCGGCCGGCGCGCACGTATTCGTCCAACGCCAGTGGCACCGAGGCCGCCGACGTATTGCCGTGCCGATCCACGGTGACCGCCAGGCGTTCGCGGGGCAGA
This sequence comes from Betaproteobacteria bacterium, assembly GCA_009693335.1. Taxonomy (GTDB): domain Bacteria; phylum Pseudomonadota; class Gammaproteobacteria; order Burkholderiales; family SG8-39; genus RBG-16-66-20. Next base: position 262 of record SHXK01000050.1, read on the forward strand.
TCGAGTTTCTTGGCGACCGCCTCAAGAATGCGGATGTTCGCCTGGTGCGGGATCAACCAGTCCACCTCTGCCAGCTTGATGCCTGCCGCCTGCGCGGTTTCGCGCGCCACTTCATCCAGCACCTTGACAGCAAATTTAAATACTTGATTGCCCTGCATCTGCAGGAACGGTGAGCCGATGATCTTGCCGCCGCACACATTGCCCGGCACCGAGAGGATCCCCGCTTGACTGCCGTCGGCGTGTAGCACCGAGGCATGAATGCCAGGTTGATCGCCGGCCGCCAGCACCACCGCGCCCGCGCCGTCGCCGAACAGCACGCAGGTGCCGCGATCGTTCCAGTCGAGGATGCGCGAGAACACTTCGGCACCGACCACCAAGGCACGTTTGTGGGTACCCGCGCGGATGAAATTGTCGGCCGTGGCCAGTGCGTAAACGAAGCCGCTGCAAACCGCTTGCAGGTCGAAAGCCGCACAGCCTTTCACCCCCAGCTTTGCCTGCAGCAGGCAGGCGGTGCCGGGGAAGACGAAATCCGGCGTCGAGGTGGCGACCACGATGAGATCAATGTCCTCGGCTTTCACGCCTGCCGCTTGCAAAGCGCGGCGGCTTGCTTCCAGCGCTAGATCGCTCGAGGTCTGCGATGCATCGGCGATGTGGCGCTGCTTGATACCGGTGCGCTCCTGGATCCAGGCGTCGCTGGTGTCAAGCTTTTTCGACAACTCTTCGTTGGTGAGCACGCGCGGCGGCAGGTAGCTGCCGGTGCCGACGATGCGCGAGCGGATCATGCCTGCACCACTGCCATCCGCTCGGTGATCCGGCGCACCACATCGTTGCGCACTTCGTCCGCCGCTCGCAGCAGAGCCTGACCGAACGCGTAGCGGTCGGCCGAGCCGTGACTCTTGATGACGACACCCCTGAGTCCGAGCAGGCTGGCGCCGTTGTAGCGGCCCGGATCCATGCGTGCGCGCAGCGCCTTGAGCACTGGCATGGCCAGCAAGGCGGACAGCTTGCGCCAAGGATTGCGTGCGAACTCCTGGCGCAGGAAAGCGACGATCATGTTGGCCACCCCTTCGGAGGCTTTGAGCACCGAGTTGCCGACGAAGCCGTCGCACACCACCACGTCCACCGTGCCCTTATAGATGTCGTCGCCTTCGACGTTGCCGTGAAAGTTCAGGCCGCTGGCGCGCAGCAATTCGGCGGCTTTCTTTACCGTGTCGTTCCCCTTGATGTCCTCGATGCCGATATTAAGCAGACCGACGCTCGGCCGCTCCTTGTGCTCGAGCGCGGCCACCAGCATGGCGCCCATGACCCCGAACTGCATCAATTGCTCCGGCGTGCAATCCACGTTGGCGCCAAGATCGAGCACCGTGGTGTAACCGCCAAGCATGTTCGGCAGCACCGTGGCGATCGCCGGTCGGTCGATGGCAGGGAGCGTTTTCAGCACGAAGCGGGAAATGGCCATCAGCGCGCCGGTATTGCCGGCGCTGACGCAGGCCTGCGCCGTGCCGGTCTTCAGCAAATTGACCGCAACTCGCATCGAGGAGTCTTTCTTGGTGCGCATAGCCTGCACCGGGGGCTCGTCCATGGCCACGATCTGGGCAGCATGCTGGACACGCAGGTCGGGCGTCGCAACAGCGCCATGCTTGGCGAGTTCTGCTTCGATCGCTGCACTCAGGCCCACCAAGATAATGCCGACATCCGGCTGCGCGCGCCGGAATGCGAGCGCAGCCGGCACCGTGACAGTCGGGCCATGATCGCCCCCCATGCAATCTACCGCTACGGTGATGTCCACCCGCGCCGATCGAGCGCGGCTACTCGCCTTTGCCTTTGGCCACTTTCTTGCCGCGGTAGTAGCCCGTCGCGCTGATGTGATGGCGCAGATGCGGCTCGCCGGTGGTCGGCTCGACCGCTAACGCGGGCGCCGTAAGGAAATCGTGCGCACGGTGCATGCCACGCCTGGACGCTGATTTCTTGTTTTGCTGGACCGCCATGTTCAACTCCTCGAAATTAAGGTTTCAATGCTTGCTGCCGCTCACCAGGCCACGCAAAACTGCAAACGGCGACTTTTCTTCATCCTGTAGTGCCTGTGCCTGCCCTCCGGCGCAGCGCTCGTGCCGCGGCGCCAGCGGTAGTGCCAGCAGTACTTCATCCTCCACCAGATCGCGCACCGGCATTTCCCGGCCAGCGACAATCCGCTCTGGCCCTTCGGCTGTCAGCGGTTCGGCGTCCACTTCAGCTTGCGTCGCCGCCAGTTGCAGCGATACGTCAATGCGAAGCGCTAACTCGAGGGCGCCCAGACAACGCTGGCAGACTAACTGTAATGCGCCATCAACCTTTAGCTTCAGACCCAGGCGCCCCTGCTTCTCCGGCACGCCCCGCAATTCGTAGTGGAGCGTGCCATCCTCCGTGCGCAACAGCTCGCACAAGCGCAAGAAAGCAGAAACCGGCCACGTTCCCTGAAACGCCAAGCCAGTCCTCGCAAACTCAAGGCCGTCGATGACCGGCTGGTGCGACATACGGTACGAATGGTATCATTCTGAAAAATCTCTGTCAAAACAAAGCTCTGTCAAAGCTCTGGCAGTATAAACGCGTGCTCTCGCCCCGCCAACTGGTGCTCGCCTCGACCTCGAGCTATCGCCGGGCGCTCTTGGAGCGCCTCGGGGTTCCCTTTGTATGCGCGGATCCCCAAACCGACGAGTCGCCTTTGCCGGGAGAGGGTACGGCAGCCACGGCGCTGCGGCTCGCCGAAGCTAAAGCGCGTGCTGTAGCTCTGCGCTATCCGCAGGCCCTCATTATCGGTTCCGATCAAGTGGCCTCCTGCGAGGGTATGCCGCTAGCCAAGCCGGGCAAACACGAGCATGCGGTGCGCCAGTTGACAGCCATGAGCGGCAGGACCGTCAGTTTCGACACTGGCGTGGTGGTGCTGGACGCTAAATCGGCAACACTGGGTGCGCGGGTGGTTGGCTGCCGGGTCACTTTCCGCACGGTAAGCGCAGCGCAGATCGAGCGCTATCTGCGTCTCGAGCAACCCTATGATTGCGCCGGCAGCGCCAAAGCCGAAGGGCTGGGCATCGCGCTGATCGCGCGCATTGAAACCGAGGATCCGACCTCCTTGGTCGGTCTGCCCCTGATCGCGCTCACGCAATTACTGGCCGACGCCGGCGCCCCGGTGCTAGGCTGATGGCGGGCATCCTCTACGCCATTCCGACCCCGCTCGGTGGTCCGGTGGCAGAGGCGCTCCCCGCGTCGGCGCTGCTGAGCGTCAGATCGCTGCGGGACTTCGTGGTCGAGAACGCCAAGAGCGCGCGCGCCTTTCTGAAAGAAGTCGGCATGCCCTGCCCCATACAGGCACTCGACATCTCAACCCTAACAGCCGATCTCGCACCGCACCTAAGAAAACTTAAAGCGGGCCTTTCTATCGGCTTACTCTCCGAAGCCGGCTGCCCGGCGATTGCCGATCCAGGCGCCGCGCTGGTGGCGGCCGCGCAGCGCAACAGCATTCGCGTCAAACCGCTGCTCGGGCCTTCGTCGATCGTCTTAGCCTTGATGGCCTCCGGCCTGGAAGGTCAGCGTTTCGCATTCTGCGGCTACCTGCCGCGCGCACCAGAAGAGCGCCAGCGCCGGATCAAAGAACTCGAAGACCGCTCGCGCCGGCAACGCGAGACGCAAATTTTCATCGAAACGCCCTATCGCAATGAAGTGCTCGCGGCGGCGCTGCTGGCGGCCTGCGCAGCGGATACAATTCTGTGCACGGCAAGCAATCTGACCTTGCCGACCGAACGCATCGAAACGCACACCGTTCTCCAGTGGCGCAGGACGGGATCGAGTCTTGGCAAAGCGCCGACGGTGTTTCTGCTGCTCGCAACATAGATAGGGGATGACCATGATCTACGAAATGCGCACCTACGATCTGAAGCCACGCACTCTGGCCGAAGTGATGAAACGCTTTGGCGAAGCTTACGAGAAGCGCAGGAAATTCTCCGAGCTCTACGCCTTCTGGTACACCGAGATAGGGCCGCTCAACCAGATCATACACGTCTGGCCATACGAAAATCTCGAGGAACGCGCGCGGATTCGTGCCGCCGCGGTGAAGGATGGCGGCTGGCCCCCCAGGACCGGTGAGTTCATCGCCAGGATGCGCTCCGACATCATGATGCCTTGGGGCGATTTGCCCGCCGTAGAGCCGGGTAAGGTCGGTCCCTACTTCGAGATGCGCAGCTACTGTTTCAATCCGGGGGATCTGCCGAAGATCCAGGCCAGCTGGGCGCAGGCTTTGCCGAATCGCTTGAAGCTCTCGCCGCTGCTGGCCCTGTGGTATTCGGAGTTGGGCGAACTCAACCGCTTCGTGCACATCTGGCCTTATCGCTCGCTCGACCAGCGTATGGCGCTGCGCCAGCAAGCGATCGCCAGCGGCGGGTGGCCACCCACCCTGGGTCAGGGCGACGCGGCTTACAACTTGATCACGCAAGAGACCAAGATCCTGCTGGCGGCGCCGTTCTCGCCGCTGCAATGAGTTAGCGGATCGCCGCCCCGCTGCTGGCCACCAATTCGATGAACCCGCTGGCCACAGCGGCGCCGAAGCGGCGCGCGACTTTCTCGGCCAGGTTTTCTTTCTGCGTGTAGTCGACGATGTCCTCGGCCTTGATCACTTCGCGCGCCACGTAGTCGAGGCTGCCGAAAGCGTCGGCCAGCCCCAGTTCCACGCTTTTCGCGCCGCTCCAGATGAGGCCGGAAAACATATCCGGGGTTTCCTTCAGACGCTGACCACGGCCTTCGCGCACCGCGGCGATGAACTGCCCGTGGATCTCGCCGATCAGCTCGATGGCAATCTGCTTGTGCGATTCCTCCAGCGGCAGGAAGGGATCGAGGAGCGCTTTATTCTTGCCGGCCGTGATCAGCCGCCGCTCGATGCCCAGTTTTTCCATCAAGCCGACCAGGCCGAAATTGTCCATGCGCACGCCGATCGAGCCCACGATGCTGCCCTTGGCGACGTAGATCGTGTCCGCTGCCGCGGCGACATAATAGCCGCCGGAAGCGCACAGGTCCTCCACCACTGCGTAGAGCGGGATGGCCGGGTATTTCAAGCGCAGGCGCTTTATTTCGTCATAGATACTTTGCGACTGCACCGGGCTGCCGCCTGGCGAATTGATCCTCAGAACCACCCCTTGCGTACCCTTGTCCTTGAACGCCGCCTGCAGAGCTAGCGCCACCTTCTCCGCGCTGGCGTCGGTGCCCGGGCCGATAATGCCCTTCACCTCGACCAGCGCCGTATGCCGGCCGCTCTTCGATTCTCCGCCGTCTCTCCAGTCGATGGCCAGCACGATGAGAGTCGTGAGATAGGCAAAGGTGAGCAGCTTCCAGAAGATGCCCCAGCGGCGCGCGCGCCGCTGCTCCTGGAGAGCCGCGGTAGCGAGTTTCTCGATCAAGCCGCGCTCCCACTGTCCGTCGTTGTCAGCCATCGTTGATTCCTTCGAAGTAGACCTTGCCGTCCCGTTCCGCCATGCGCAGAGATACGAGCGGTGTTTTGCCGCAGGGGCCGCCAAGACATTTGCCACTGTCGGCGGCGTAGATGGCACCGTGCGTCGAGCATATCAAATCGCGTCCTTCGGCGTCGAAGACTTCGCCTTCGCGCCAATCCAGTTCCATCGCCACATGGCTGCAGCGATTGAGGTAGCCGTAAACGCCGCCATCGAAGCGCACCACGAACGCCGGCGCTGCTTGACCGAAATACTCGACCTCGAAGCGCAGCGCCTTGCCGGCCTCCAACAGCGCGTCCGCAGTACAGATCAGGCGTTCGCCGTCAGCCATCGTCGCAGTTCCCCGACACTCGCCACGCAGGCGCGCGGCGCGTAAACCCGCAGGGCTGCTTCCGGATGCGCGCCATAGGCCACCGCCACCGCATCCACACCGGCGCTCTTGGCCATGCCCAGATCGTGGGAAGTATCGCCGACCATCAGCAGCTCCGTGGCCTCGAGCCGCAGTTCCTGCATCAACTCCAGCAGCATCGCGGGATGCGGCTTTGGATTAGTTTCATCCCCGCAGCGCGTAGCCGCGAAATGGCCGGCGAGGCCGCTCACCTGGAGCGCCTGGTCAAGCCCGCGGCGGCTCTTGCCGGTGGCCACCGCCAGCCGGTGACCACCGGTTCGCAATTGCTCCAGTAATTCTGGTATGCCCGGAAAAAGCACCATCGTTTCCTGTTGTGCAAGGAAATGTTTGCGGTAGAGCTCGACGAAGTCCGGGTACTGCTCCAGCGCCAGCGACGGCACCGCGGAACGCAGCGAGTCCTGGAGGCCGAGGCCGATGACTTGGCTCGCGGCCTCGCGCCCGGGCACCGGCAAGCCCATCTCCCGCGCCGCTTCCTGGATGGAGTGCGTGATGCCCGCCGTTGAATCCATCAGCGTGCCGTCCCAGTCGAAGACGATGAGTGAATATCTATGTTCGGTTTTCACGATAGAGGGAATGAAAATTCAACGTGGGACAGTACCAAAATTCGCTTGGCAAAAGCGCAGCATAGCGTCCGGTAATGGGGATTCCAGAACCATCCGCTGGCCATCGATGGGGTGCTTGAACGCCAGCCGGTGCGCGTGCAGGAACAGCCGTTTCACGCCCTGCCTGGCGAGCGCGCGATTGAGCTCGAAATCGCCGTACTTGTCGTCGCCCAGCACCGGATGCCCCGCATGCGCGAGGTGAACCCGGATCTGGTGGGTGCGCCCAGTCATGAGGCGCAACTGGAGGACAGCAAGCTCTGCGGCGCTCTTCAGGCGCTTCACCCTGGTGAGCGCTTCCTTGCCGCCTACCATCACGCTCACCCGCCGCTCGCCTTTGGCGTTCACGTACTTGTGCAAGGCTTCATGAATATCGAACTCCTTCTTCGCCGGCACCCCTTTGACGATAGCCAGGTAGATCTTCTCGATCTCGCCCTCGCGCAGCATGCGGTGCAGTTCGACCAGGGCGCTGCGCTTTTTAGCGATCAAGAGGAGACCCGAGGTGTCGCGATCGAGCCGGTGGGCCAACTCGAGCATCTTGGACTCCGGGCGCGCCGAGCGCAATGACTCGATGACGCCGTAGCTCACCCCACTGCCGCCATGGACGGCGATGCCGGAGTCTTTATCGATCACTAGGAGCACGGCGTCCTCATAGACGACCTTCAAGTCGAGGAGGCGGGGAATCACCACTTTCCTGGCAAGCTCTGTCCTGAGCGGAGGCAGCCTGACGCGATCACCGATCTTGAGGCGGTAATCCGGCTTCACCCTGGCGCTGTTGACCCGGACTTCGCCGCTGCGCACCACCCGGTAGACATGGCTTTTCGGCACACCTTTGAGTCGGCGCAGTAAGAAATTGTCGAGGCGCTGCGCCTCGCTTTCCTCGGCAACTTCAAGCCAGGTAACCTGAGCCTTGCTTAAGTCATTCATCTTCAATACAATCCGGGAACTCTCTTCGAGTTGCGAGGCACAGGAACCACAAGACGCGGTGAGCGCAAGCCACGCGCCGGAACCTGCAACCCGCCTCCTGTCCGGAAATGTTCAACCAGTTGCCGGACCCGAAGTGCAGTGGTTAATTTCGCTCACCGGAAGTAGCGATGGTACTGGAAACGCGCGCAGACGGCATGGTCCATTTGACTGGTCTTTTCCGCCAAGGAGAACACTGAGCATCCGGGCAACAATTCTCCTGCGCGCGCGGGAGAACACCTAGTGAAACGCATGTTATTTAACGCGACCCAGCAGGAAGAACTGCGCGTCGCCATCGTCGAAGGTCAGAAGCTGGTCGACCTAGACATCGAGTCAGCAGCGCGGGAACAACGCAAGAGCAATATCTACAAGGCGGTCATCACCCGCATCGAGCCCAGCCTCGAAGCGGCATTCATCGATTACGGCGAGGAGCGACACGGCTTTCTGCCCTTCAAGGAAGTCAGCAAAAGCTACTTCCGCCCCGACATCGATGTCGGCCGCGCCAGAATCCAGGATGCCCTCAAAGAAGGCCAGGACATCATCGTCCAGGTCGAGAAAGACGAGCGCGGCAACAAGGGCGCGGCGCTGACCACCTTCATCAGTTTGGCCGGGCGTTACCTGGTGCTGATGCCGAACAATCCCCGCGGCGGCGGCGTCTCGCGCCGGGTCGAAGGCGAAGACCGCAATGAACTGCGCGACACCATCGACCAACTGCAGGTCCCGGAAGGCATGAGCGTCATCGTGCGCACCGCCGCCATCGGCCGTTCGCTCGAGGAGCTGCAATGGGACATGAATTACCTGCTGCAGCTGTGGCAGGCGATCGATGGCGCGGCCAAGGCGCCAGCCCAGAAACCGTACCTGATCTATCTCGAATCGAGCCTGGTGATCAGGGCGATCCGCGACTACTTCCAGCCTGACATCGGCGAGATCCTCGTCGATACCGAGGAAATCTACGAGCAGGCGCTCGCCTTTATGCAGACCGTGATGCCAGCCAATGTCGGCAAGGTCAAGCTGTACCGCGATGAAGTGCCGCTTTTTTCGCGTTTCCAGATCGAGCACCAGATCGAGAGCGCCTACAGTCGGTACGTCAACCTGCCCTCGGGCGGCGCAATCGTGATCGACCACACCGAGGCGCTGGTCGCCATCGACGTCAATTCGGCGCGCGCCACCAAGGGCCACGATATCGAGGAGACCGCGTTTCGCACCAACCTGGAGGCGGCGGAAGAAGTCGCCCGCCAGTTGCGGCTGCGCGACCTGGGTGGCCTGATCGTGGTGGATTTCATCGACATGGAATCGCAGAAGAATCAACGCGAAGTCGAGAACCTGTTTCGCGAAGCGTTGCGGCATGACCACGCGCGCGTCCAGATCGGCAAGATTTCCCGCTTCGGCATGATGGAGCTATCGCGCCAGCGGCTGCACCCCTCGCTCGAAGAAACTGCGCATATCAGCTGCCCGCGCTGCGGTGGCACTGGCTTTATCCGCGGCACCGAGTCGACGGCGCTGCACGTGCTGCGCATCATCCAAGAAGAAGCCATGAAGGAGAACACCGGCGCGGTGCACGCTCAGGTGCCGGTCGACGTGGCCTCTTTCCTGCTGAACGAAAAGCGCACCGAGATCCAGAAACTGGAAGCCCGCATCAAGGTCAACATCGTGCTGGTGCCCAACGCGCACCTGGAGACGCCCCACTACAAAGTGCAGCGCTTGAAGCACGACGAATTGAATCAGATGGAACATGTGCCCTCAAGCTACGAAATGGTCGAGCGACCCGAAGACCCGCAGGCCGTCAGCAAGGAAGCCGAACCGAAGAAAGAGCGCGCCCAGGCGGCGGTGCAAGGCATCGTGCCCGATCAGCCGGCGCCGATGGTGCCGGAACCCCAGCCCAGGTCTGAAACGGGATCCAGGTCTCGGACCCCTGTCCCCGCGGCAACAGCAGCCCCTGAAGCGGCCCCTGCAGGATTTCTGGGACGCCTGTTCGACTGGTTCAAGACGGAGAAGCCGGCCGAGCAGCCAACTGCAGCCAACGAACCGGCGATGCGGCCGGCAAGAGCACAACGGTCGGAACGTTCGCGCGACGAATCGCGTGACCGGCAGGGGCAGGGCCGCGGCGAACGCGGCGGCAGACGCGATGGCCAGCGGCGCGGTGAGCGCGGCCGTGATCAGCCACGTGGAGAGCGCGAGGGCAAACGGGATCATCAACGCGGGGAGAGCTCGCAGCGCCGCGATCAGCGTCTGCCACAACAGCAGCAAAACGAGCAGGTGCAGTCCGAAAGCCAGTCCGTCGAGCGTCCGCAGGCAGAACGCCGCCCGGATCAACGTCCGCCACGTCCGCAGCAGCAGCAGCGAGCGCCGCAGGCTGCCATGCCGCAGGCCAATCGCGGTCCGCAACAGGACGCGCCGCTGCAGGAAGGCGAAGAGCCCCGCCGTGGGCGGCGTAATCGTGGCGGTCGCGGTCGCGGCGGCGCTGAACGCAGCGATCGTCCCGAGCGCGACGAGCACCGACCGGAGTTCCCGCCTCAGCAGCGCAATCCAGAGCAGTCGCTTTACGCGCAACAATTGGAGGAGCATCGGCTGCAGCAGCAGCGCGAAACCGAGGCCCACTCGAGCGAGTCGACTAGCCATCGCGACCCGGTGGCGGAACCCGCCCCCGCCCCCACCAGTGAAAAACCACGCGTCGAAGAACTGCGCCAGGAACAACCACGGCTGGAAGCCGCGCTTCAGGAAGCAGCCCCGCGCATCGAAGCGAGCTCCGCCCTAGCCCCCAGAGTTGCTGCGCCAAGCGACCAAGCACCGCGGGTCGATCCGCAGGAGCTGCTCTCGAGCGCCGGACTGCAGATGGTGGAAACCGACTCTTCGAAGACCCAGCAAGCTGTGACGGAGTCCGCGCCCGTGAAACTAGGTCGGCCGCGTCGCGAAAAACCGACCACTGCACCTATGGAAACTGAGCTAGTTCAGGTCGAAACGCGCGATAAGTAAACCCGCAGATGCTCGCTGTTGGCCTGAGCCGCGGGTAGCGGCAGTGGCCATAGACAGCTTTATTCGGCAGGCGGATCGATGCCGAAGGCGCGCTTTTTCAGCACGGCGAGTTGGTCGCGGGCTTGCCCCGCTTTTTCGAATTCCAGATTGAGCGCGTACTCATGCATCTGTTTTTCCAGGGCGCGGATGGCGCGCGCCAGCTGCTTCTCGCTCATCGCCTCGTAACGCGCGTCGTCCTGGGCGGCTTTTAATTCCTGGCGGGCGCCGTCGGCGTTGTAGATGCCGTCGATCAGGTCCTTGATCCGTTTATGCACGCCGATCGGCGTGATGTTATGTCGGCGGTTGTAGTCGATCTGCTTGTTGCGTCGTCTATCGGTCTCCGCAATGGCGCGTTGCATGGAATTGGTGATGCGCTCGGCGTACAGAATCGCATTGCCGTTGATATGGCGCGCGGCGCGACCGATGGTCTGGATCAGCGAGCGCTCGGAGCGCAGGAAACCCTCCTTGTCGGCGTCCAGAATCGCGACCAGCGACACCTCAGGCAGATCGAGACCCTCGCGCAGCAAGTTAATGCCGACCAGCACGTCGAACTCCCCGAGGCGCAGGTCGCGGATGATCTCCACCCGCTCCACGGTTTCCACGTCGGAGTGCAGGTATCTGACTTTGACGCCGTGCTCACCGAGGTAGTCGGTGAGCTGTTCGGCCATGCGTTTGGTGAGCGTGGTTACCAGGACTCGTTCGTTCTTTTTTACTCTGAGATTCAATTCGGATAGCAAATCATCGACCTGGGTCGAAGCCGGCCGCACCTCCACCCGGGGATCGATCAGGCCAGTCGGGCGCACTACCTGCTCGACCACCTGCGCAGCTTTCATCGCCTCGTAGCCTGCCGGGGTGGCGGAAACAAAAATCGTCTGCCGCACCACCGACTCAAACTCATCGAAGCGCAGCGGCCGGTTATCGAGCGCCGAGGGCAGCCGGAAACCATACTCGACCAGGTTGGTCTTGCGCGCATGGTCCCCCTTGTACATGCCACCCAGCTGGCCGATGGTGACGTGGCTCTCGTCTATGAACATCAGCGCATCCCTCGCCAGGTAGTCGATCAGCGTCGGCGGCGGCTGGCCCGGTTTTCGCCCAGACAAATGACGCGAGTAGTTCTCGATGCCCTTGCAGAAGCCCAGTTCGACCAGCATCTCGAGATCGAAGCGTGTGCGTTGTTCGATACGCTGCGCCTCGACCAGCTTGACGGCTTTCTGGAAACAGTCAATGCGTTCGCGTAGCTCGACCTTGATCGCTTCGATCGCGCGCAAAGTGGTGGCGCGCGGTGTGACGTAGTGGCTGGACGGATAGACCGTGAAGCGCAGCATCGGATGTAGCACACGCCCGGTGAGCGGATCGAATACTTCCAGTTTTTCCACGACCTCATCGAACAAGGAGATGCGAATGGCGTGCTCCGCATGCTCCGCCGGGAAAACGTCGATCACCTCGCCGCGCACCCGGAAAACACCGCGGCGGAAGTCCATCTCGTTGCGCTCGTACTGCATCGCCACCAAACGCGCGATCACCTCGCGCTGGGACAGCTTCTCGCCTTGGCGCAGGTGCAGGATCATGCCGTGGTACTCGGCAGGATCGCCGATACCGTAGATCGCCGACACCGTGGCGACGATCACCACGTCGCGCCGCTCCATCAGCGATTTGGTCGCCGAAAGCCGCATCTGCTCGATGTGTTCGTTGATCGACGAGTCTTTTTCGATGAACAGGTCGCGCGAGGGCACGTAGGCCTCGGGCTGGTAGTAGTCGTAGTACGAGACGAAGTACTCGACCGCGTTCGCCGGGAAAAACTCGCGGAACTCGGCATATAACTGCGCCGCCAGGGTTTTGTTGGGCGCCAGCACCAGCGCCGGCCGGCCGAGCTGGGCGATGACGTTGGCCATGGTGAAGGTCTTGCCCGATCCGGTGACGCCAAGCAACGTCTGATAAGCGAGTCCCTCGACGATCCCCTCGACGATCTTGGCGATCGCCTCGGGCTGGTCGCCCGCCGGCGCAAACGGCTGATGCAGTTTGAACGGGCTGTTGGGGAAAGAGAGATCCAGAGGTAAAATCAGCGCGTAATAGTTAACTTTTGAGTCTAGCAGATGAACGCACCGCCCTCCACGTACGCGCCCTCCCCACTGGCCTCACTCGCCATGGCGCCCAAGGATCCTATCCTCGGCGTTACCGAGGCTTATCACGCCGACCAGAACCCGCTCAAGGTCAACCTGGGCGTTGGCGTCTACACCGACGACAACGGCAAAGTGCCGCTGCTCGAATGCGTGCGCCGCGCGGAAGAAGTGCGCATCAAGAGCGGCGCGCCCAAATCCTACCTGCCCATCGACGGCCTCGCGGCCTACGATAGTGCTGTTCAGGAATTGGTTTTTAGCCCGCAGTTAAAATCACTCAAGAACATTGTTACTGTCCAGGCCTTGGGCGGCACCGGCGGCCTAAAGATCGGCACCGATTTCCTCAAACTGCTCAACCCCGCTGCGCAGGTCTGGATCAGCGAGCCGAGCTGGGAGAACCACCGCGCCTTGTTCGAAGCCGTGGGCTTCCAGGTGCACGCCTACCCCTACTACGATGCGGCTAGCCACGGCCTGAACTTTCCCGCCATGCTCGCTGCCCTGCAAACGCTGCCAGCCGGCGCCATCGTGGTGTTGCACGCCTGCTGCCACAATCCTACCGGCGTTGATCTGTCGCAGGCCCAATGGCAGCAGGTGCTCGAACTGGTGCAGTCGCGCGGCCTGCTGCCCTTTCTCGATCTGGCCTACCAAGGCTTTGGCGAGGGCGCTGACGCCGACGCTTACGCGGCGCGCCTGTTCGCACAGGCCATGCAGCCGGTATTCCTGTCGAGTTCCTACTCGAAGTCGTTCTCGCTCTACGGCGAGCGTGTCGGCGCCCTGAGCGTGGTTGCCCAGAATGCCGACGAGGCCGCCCGGGCCCTGTCGCATCTAAAGCGCATCGTCCGCACCAACTATTCCAACCCACCGACCCACGGCGGGGATATCGTCGCCAGGATCCTCGCTACGCCGGAACTGCGCACGCTGTGGGAACAGGAACTTGGCGCCATGCGCGAGCGCATTCAGGCGATGCGCAAAGCGCTGGTCGAGGGCATCCAGCAGCGCGCCCCCGGCGCCGACTTCTCTTTCATCCTGCAGCAGCGCGGCATGTTCTCCTACTCCGGCCTCAGCAAAGAACAGGTCGGGCGCCTGCGTGCCGAGTTTTCCATCTATGCCATCGACACCGGCCGCATCTGCGTGGCGGCCCTGACAACGAAGAATATCGGCTATGTCGTCGAGTCCATCGCCCGCGTGATCAAGTAGGCCCGCCCTTCTTCTTTTTCTATATAATTCAGCCCCTTCGCACGATTCCTCGATAGCTCAGTTGGTAGAGCGTCGGACTGTTAATCCGCAGGTCCCTGGTTCGAGTCCAGGTCGAGGAGCCAATAAAATCAAAGTACTGCGCATATTCACGCAGCACAAATTCGGCCAAGAAATACTTTATGCTCCAAATTTGCTCCAGTAAACTGGAGCAAATCTCCTGGAAGGAGCAAGAGCCTTGGCCTCAATCCGAAAGCGTGGCGCGCTTCAATGGGAGGCGCGTGTGCGCCGTGCAGGATACCCCCTGCAATCTGTCACCTGCGAGAGTCGGGCACAGGCCGAGGCCTGGGCGCGTTCAATCGAGGCCGAAATGGATCGCGGCGTATTTGTTTCGCGAGCCGAAGCAGAACGTACGACGCTACGCGAGGCACTGGAGCGCTACGCTCGAGAGTTCACGCCGTCCAAAAAAGGCGCGAGCATCGAGCTACGCAGAATTGCGGCGTGGAAGCGTCAC
>SHXK01000003.1 GCA_009693335.1 Betaproteobacteria bacterium
GCGCCGACCTTCGTCTACCAAGTGTCCGGCGAATACGCGATGCTGCGCGCGGCGATCGCCAACAGCTGGTTGCCCGAATCCTGCATCATGGAATCGCTCACCGCATTCAAGCGCGCGGGCGCCGATGGCATCCTGACCTACTTCGCGCTCGAGGCTGCGGCCGACCTGTAACGCACGAGTGCGTTCCACCATAAGGCGCGCTCAGCCCATCAGGGTGCGTTAGCCAGTTCGAGAGTGCGCAGAAAGCGCTCGGCGTTCTGATAGCCGATGACGCGCAGCCCCTTGATCTCGCGGCCCTGGGCGTCGAAGAAAACGATCCCCGGCGGTCCGAACAAGGAAAAATACTTGAGCAGCGCTTTGTGTTCTTCAGTGTTCGCGGTGACATCTGCCTGCAGCAAGAGCTTCGCTTCCAGCTTAGTCTTGACGCGGACATCGCTGAAAGTGAGCGCTTCCATCTCCTTGCAGGACACACACCAGTCGGCATAGAAATCGAGCATCACTGTCTTGCCGGGGGATTTCAGTTTCGCTTCGAGCTCGGCGATCGAATCGATACGAACGAAATCGGTATTGCCGCCCGAAGGCCGCAGCACCGGCCAGACGATCCACAACGCGACCGCAAGCAGTAGCACGCCGAAGATTTGTTTCACCCGGGCCATCCAGGGTCCCGACTTCGGCAACAGCGCGCCTTCCGAGACGCCGACCACGAGCAGCGGCACGCCCATGCCGAGCGCCATCGTGAACAGCGCCGCGCCGCCGAGCGCGACATCTCTCGTCTGGCTGATGTAGAGCAGCGCGCCGGCGAGCGGCGCCGCGACGCAGGGGCTGACGATGATCGCCGAGAGCACCCCCATGCCGGCGACCGAGGCAAGCTTGCCGCCGGCGAGTCGATGGCTTGCCAAGGACAACGGTTGGCGCAGGAAGCCGGGTAGCTGGAGCTCATAGAAACCGAACATCGATAAGGCCAGCACGACGAAGATCAGCGCGAAAGCGCCTAATACCCAGGCATTCTGCAGCGCTGCCGCCAGCATGGTTCCGGACCAAGCGGCTGCGACGCCCGCCAAGGCATAGGCCACCGCCATGCCAAGCACATAGGCGAGCGACAGCAGGAAAGCGCGCAGTTTGCTGAGGTCTTTGCCCTCGCCCGCGATGATTCCCGAGAGGATGGGGATCATCGGCAACACGCAAGGCGTGAAAGCAAGCAACAAGCCGAAGCCGAGAAAGCTCGCCAGCACCAACAAAGGGCTGCCCGAGTTGAACAGCTGCGCGATTTCGAAGTCGCTCGATTGCGTCGAAAGTTCCGGCGTAGAGCCAGCCCCTGCGCCGGTCCGTGCATTTGGCGGCATGGAGAACGCCGCCAACTGGAGCGTGGCCTTGCTGTCCATCGGGACGTAGCACACCCCGACATCCGCGCAGCCCTGCGAGGTGACGGTGAGGCGGAGCGTCTTATCGCTCCCTGCCAACTCCAGCACCGGCACGCGGATCACGACCTGCTTGCGATAGGTCTCGACTTCGCCGAAGAACTCGTCTTTCTTGCGCGTGCCGGGTGGCAACTCCGGCACGCCGAGCTTGCCGTTGGCGCCGGGATCCACGGCAAAACGAAACCGTTCCCGGTACATGTAGTAGCCCTCGGCGATGGCGAAGCTCACTTCCACGGTATCCGCGTCGAGCGCGCGCGCCGACATGCGAAACGCCTTCTCGGGTTCGAGCAGATCGTCGGGATTGGCCGCGTTTGCCGTTCCGAGAAAACAAAATATGAGAAGCAAAATTCTAATCATGTTGGGGGGGTCAGTTCACTCGCAACCCAGTCCAGATAAGCGGGCAGTCCGCGCTCGATTGGGACCGCGATGATCTCGGGTAGTTCATAAGGATGGCCGGCGCGAATCGCCGCTTCGAGGGCCGGATAGGCCTCAAGCGTAGTCTTGATCAGCAATGGATGTTCTTCCTCGTGCTGGACCGCTCCCTGCCACCGGTACACCGAGCGGCATGGCGCCAGGATATTCACGCAAGCGGCGAGGCGCTGCTCTATCAGCGCATCGGCGAGCCGCTCCGCGGCCGCGTGGTCAGGCAGGTTGGTCAATACCAGCAGGGCGCTCATGTTTCAGGCTTTGCAGTTCCAGACCCTGGCGAACCGTCGGGTAACACAAGCGGATGCCAAGGATCCGCTTGAGGCGGGTGTTGTCCAGCCGCCGCGATTCGTTCATGAAAGACAACAGTCCCGGCGGCAAGCGCTCGGCCGCCTCGCTCCTGGCGATGCGCGGCGGGCGCGGCAACCCGGCCCGGTCAGCGAGCAAATCGAACCACTCGCCCATTTTGAGCTGCGTGTCGTCCGCAGCGTTGTATACGCCTGCCGGCGCATCGTCTTCCAGTGCGCGCGCACAGATGCCCGCAAGATCCTCGGCGTGAATGTGGCTTGTATAAACATCATCCTGGTCGCGCAAAGTCGGCGTGCCCGCGCGCAAGCGCTCCAGCGGCAACCGGTCCGCTGCATAGATACCCGGCGCGCGCAGCACAACTAGCGCGACACGATGCCGAGTGCACCATCGTGCCAGCTGCTGCTCCGCATCGACACGTCGCTGCGCACGCTGGCTTTGCGGATTCACGGCGCGCGCCTCATCCACCAGCGCCCCGCCGCAATCGCCGTATACACCGCTGGTACTGATGTAGACCAAGCGGCTTGGTAGAATGCGCCTGCTTTCGAACGCTTTAAGAAGATTTGCGGTGCGGCTGTCGCTCTCTCCAGTCTGCTGCGGCGGCGCGCAATGCAGTACCGCATCGGCGAGCTGGAGCGCGGCGAGTGTCTCGGGCCGGTCGAGGTTCATCCCGTTCGAGCGCGAAAGTACGCGGACTTCGAAGTGTGATCCAAGCGCCGGCATGGCGCGGCGCGCGATGTCGCCGTAACCGGCGATCAACAGAGATTTCATCGGCCTCATTGTAACGACATGCACACAGTCACTTTGCAACCCAGCGGTCAGCAGTTCCAGGTTGAGGACGGCGAAGCCGTGCTCGCCGCGGCGCTGCGCCAGGGCTTGGTTCTGCCCTACGGCTGCAAAAACGGCGCCTGCGGCAGTTGTAAAGGCAAGATCGTCTCCGGCACTGTCGACTACGGCGTCTATCAGCAAAAAGCGCTCCCTGACGAAGAAAAAGCCCAAGGCAAGGCGCTCTTCTGCCAAGCCAAGCCGCTCAGCGATCTGGTGCTGGAGGCGCGCACCATCGGCGCGGTAAATGGCCTCCAGGTGAAGAAGCTGCCGTGCCGGATCCAGAAGCTGGAGCGGCTCACTGACGACGTAATGCTGCTGCACCTGAAGCTGCCGGCAAACGAGAAGTTCGTGTTCCTTGCTGGGCAATTCATCGAGTTCCTGCTAAAGGACGGCGGCCGGCGCAGCTTTTCGATGGCCAATCCGCCGCACGACACCGAGCTGATCCAGCTGCATGTGCGGCACGTTGCGGGCGGCCAGTTCACCGATCACGTCTTCAACAAAATGAAGGAGCGCGACATCCTGCGCTGCGAAGGTCCGCTCGGCACCTTCTTCCTACGCGAGGAATCGGCCAAACCGGTGGTGTTCGTCGCCTCGGGCACCGGCTTCGCGCCGATCAAAGCAGTGATCGAGCACATGTTGCACCAAGGGATTGCGCGTCCGATGACGCTCTACTGGGGCGGCCGGCGACCGAAGGACCTATACCTGCACGCGCTCGCCGAACAATGGGCCACCGAACATCCCGGGGTCATCAACTACGTCCCGGTGATCTCCGATGGCCTGCCCGAGGACCACTGGAACGGGCGTAGCGGCTTGGTGCACCATGCGGTGATGGAGGATTTCCCGGACCTCTCCAGCCACCAGGTCTACGCCTGCGGCGTACCGATCATGGTGGATTCGGCAAAGCGCGATTTCATCGCCCTATGCAAGCTGCCGGAAGACGAGTTCTACGCCGACAGCTTCACCACCCAGGCAGATCTCGCACCGCCTCAGGCAGTTTCGCCCAAGTAGGCTTCACGTACTTTTGGGTTCTCGAGCAGCCCTTGCGCTTCGCCGGCAAGCGTGATGCTCCCCGATTCCATGACGTAGCCACGGTTCGCCACTTCCAGCGCGCGGCGCGCGTTTTGCTCGACTAGCAGGATGGTGACGCCCTGTCTTGCGATCTCGCGCACGATCTCGAAGATTTTTGCCACCAGGCGCGGCGCCAGCCCCATTGAAGGTTCGTCGAGCAGCAATAATTTCGGCCGCGCCATCAGGGCGCGCCCGATGGCCAGCATCTGCTGCTCGCCGCCCGACAACGTGCCGGCGGTCTGCGTGCGCCGTTCCTTCAGGCGCGGAAAAATCTCGTACTGGCGCTCGAGGTCCCGAGCAACACCAGCGTCGCTGCGCGTGTACGCGCCCATGGCGAGGTTCTCCTCCACGGTGAGCTGCGCAAAAATGCCGCGTCCTTCGGGCGCCATCACCAGACCGCGACGCGGCAATTCATGCACCGGAGCACCCGCGGTGTCTTGGCCGGCGTAACGGATGCTGCCCGCCGCAGCCGGTAGCAAGCCGCAAATCGCGCGCAGCGTGGTGCTCTTGCCCGCGCCGTTGGCGCCGATCAGGCAAACGAGTTCGCCCTCGCGCACCACCAGATCAATGCCCTTTACCGCGCGGATGCCGCCGTAGTTGACCTGCAGGCCCTTGAGCTCAAGCAGCACTGGCAACCCCAAGGTAGGCTTCGATGACCCGCGGATCGCGCTGCACAGCAGCGGGCGGGCCTTCAGCGATCTTCTCGCCGTAATCCAGCACCAGCACCCGGTCGCAGACATTCATCACCAGACGCATGTCGTGCTCGATGAGCAGTATCGTGGTCCCGTCCTGGCGGATATCCTGCAGCAGCTTGCGAAGCGACAGGGTTTCGGCAGCATTCATCCCCGCCGCTGGCTCGTCCAGCGCGAGCAATGTGGGTTCGGTGGCGAGCGCCCGCGCGATTTCCAGGCGCCGCTGGTCGCCGTAAGGCAGGTTGCCAGCCGCGTCGTTGGCGCGCGCGCGGATGCCGACATAGTCGAGCAGCTCCAGCGCGCGCTTTTCGATCGCGCGCTCCTCGTCGAGCGTGCGCCTGGTCCTCAGAATCGCAGCAAGCACACCGGCGCGTGTGCGCACGTGCCGGCCTATCATCACGTTCTCCAACGCGGACAGACTGGCGAAGAGACGGATGTTCTGGAAGGTGCGCGCAATGCCCGCCTTGGCGATCCGATCGGGTTTCAAACCGGTGATGTTTTTTTTATCCAGTATAAAAAACCCATCATCCGGGGAGTAAATCCCGGTCAGCAGGTTGAATAGCGTCGTTTTGCCCGCCCCGTTGGGGCCGATCAAGCCATAGATCTCGCCTCTCGAAACGGCGAACGACACACCCGAGAGTGCCTGCACGCCGCCGAAACGCTTGCCGAGGCTGCTCCCTTCGAGGAGCAGCGTCACGGCGCACGCTCTTGCGTCAGCTCGCGCTTGCGCACAGCGGAAGGCAGCAGACCAGCGGGGCGAAACAGCATCACCAGCACCAGGGCGAGACCGAAGATCAGCATGCGGATCACCTCCGGCTCGATGAGCATCTTGCCGAACAGCGCTTGCTGCGCCGGCTCGACCGTCCAGCGCAGAATCTCGGGCACAAAAGCCAGCAGCACCGCGCCGAGGATCACACCCGCGATGTTACCCATGCCGCCCAGCACCACCATCGAGACCACCATCACCGATTCAACCAGCACGAAACTTTCCGGCGAGATGAAACCCTGAATCGCAGCGAACATGCCGCCGGCGACGCCGCCGAAGGAAGCGCCCATGGCGAAGGCCAGCAGCTTCATGCCGGTGGTGTCGATCCCCATGGCGCGCGCCGCGATCTCGTCTTCGCGGATCGCCTCCCAAGCGCGTCCAATGCGCGAGTTCTGCAGCCGCACATTGATCAGGATGATGACCAGCATCAGCCCCAGCAGCAGGTAGTAGTACTTCATCGGCCCGCTCAGCACCACGCCCAGCACGCTGTCACTGCGGGAGAAATCGATCCCGCCGATACGCACCGGATCGATGCCGGTGATGCCTTGCGGGCCGCGCGTGATATTCACCGGCTGCGACAGATTATTCAGAAAGATGCGCACTATTTCGCCGAAGCCAAGGGTGACGATGGCGAGATAGTCACCGCGCAGCTTGAGCGTGGGCGCCCCCAGCATGACGCCGAACAACGCGGCCACTGCGGCGCCGATCGGCAGGATCACCCAGAACGGTAGGTGCAGGCCGAAATGGGGACTGGCGAGCAGAGCGTAGACATAGGCGCCGACGGCATAGAAGGCGACGTAACCCAGGTCCAGCAGACCGGCGAAACCAACCACGATGTTGAGCCCCAGCGCGAGCAGCACGTAGAGCAGTGCGATATTGGCGATCCGCACCCAGGCCGTACCGGCCTGGGAGAGCGCAAAGGGCAGCAGCAGCAGCGTGAGCGCAATCAGGGCGACGCCGGCCCAGAGGGCGCGCCGGTTCTTTTTCATGCCCGGTCGCCCACACGCTCGCCCAGCAGGCCAGAGGGTCGGAACACCAGCACCAGGATCAGCACCACGAAAGCGAACACGTCCTGGTAGTTGGAACCAAACAGCACAAAATGCCCGCCGTCGGCACAACTGGCGGCGGGACCCAAACCGTAGCGGCACAGGTCGGTCAGGTCGCCGATATAGCCCGCGCCTAGCGCCTCCACCACCCCCAGCAACAGCCCGCCCACCATCGCCCCGGGAATGTTGCCTATGCCGCCTAGGACGGCCGCAGCGAACGCCTTCAAGCCCAGCACCGAGCCCATGGTGTACTGCGCGACGCCATAGTAAGTGCCTACCATCACTCCCGCGACCGCACCCAGTCCAGCACCGATGATGAAAGTGGCGGCAATGACCCGATTTACGTCTACGCCCATCAAGCGCGCCACCTGCGGGTTCTGCGCAGTGGCGCGCATCGCCGTTCCCAACCGGGTACGGTAAACGAGCAGTGCGAGGCCCGCCATCATCGCCAAGCACAGGCCGAGGATGGTGATCTGCACCCCTGTGATAGTGGCGCCGAGGAAGGTATAGGTGGTGAGCGGGATGATCTGCGGAAAGGCAAGCACATTGCGGCTCCAGACCAGCATCGCCAGGTGCTGCAGGATGATGGAGACGCCGATCGCGGTAATCAGGGGGGCGAGGCGCGGGGCGAGGCGCAGCGGCCGATAGGCCATCCGCTCCATCGCGTAGCCCACCAGCATGCACACCGGGATCGCGCAGCCAGCGCCGATCAGCACCACCGCGAGCGGCGGCAGGCCTGCGGCGGCGAGCGCGTTGATGATGGTGAAAGAGACCATGGCACCGATCATCACCACTTCCCCATGCGCAAAGTTGATCAGCTGGATGATGCCGTAGACCATCGTGTAGCCCAGTGCCACGATGGCGTACACCGCCCCAAGCGTCAGGCCATTAATGATTTGCTGGACAAAGATGTCCATTCCTGCGGCCCCTCCTCCCTTGCAGGAGCGTAAACGAAAACGGCGCCCGAAGGCGCCGTTCCCTTGCTTCTGTAATCAACGTTACTTCTTCGCCGGCTCCGCGGCAGAAGCAGGTGCCGCAGCAGGGGCAGGCGCTGCGACCGGCGCCGCCATCTTCATGAACTCGGCGTAATCGGTCGTCTTGCCGCTCTTGATGATGGCAATCGGCGTGAGCTTGGCGTCCTTCATGGTGAAGATTGTCATCTCGGCGTCCTTGCGGTCGCCCTTGTCGTCAAAGGCAATCTGGCCGGTGGCACCCTTATAGTTACTCTTGGCCAACTCGGGCAGGTACTTTACCGGATCGGCAGAGTTGGCCTTTTTCATCGCCTCGATCAACAGGTTCGCCCCATCGTAAGTGAAGGGCGAGTAAAGGATTGGGTCGACGTTGAATTTCTTCTTGTAGGCGTCAAGAAATTTCTTGTCCGCCGCCTGCGGCGGCAAGCCGGCCTGCGAACACAGCAGCCCATCGGCCGCCGCGCCGGCAAGTTTGGTCATGTCGTTGGTACAGGCACCGTCGCCAAACGAGAACACCGCTGTGAGACCCAGCTCGCGCCCCTGCTTGAGCAGCGGTCCGCCGGTCGCGTCCATACCGCCGTAGAACACGGCGTCGGCTTTCTTGCCCTTGACCTTGGTCAGGATCGCTTTCCAGTCAGTGGTTTTGTCGGTGCCCTTCTCGCGCGGCAACAACTTGATATTGGCCGCCTTGAGCGTTTTCTCGACCTCGTTGGCGATCCCCTCGCCGTAAGCGGTGGCGTCATCAATCACCGCCACCAGTTTCGGTTTTTTCGTGTCCGCCAGATAGCTGGCGATCGCCGGACCCTGCTGGTCATCGCGCCCGACGGTGCGGAACACCACCTTGAAGCCCTGCTCGGTCAGCTTGGGATTGGTGGCCGAACCGGTAATTACCGGCAGGCCGGCCTGGTTGTAGATCGCGGAGGCGGGAATCGTGGTGCCGGAATTCAGATGGCCAACGATGCCGGCCACTTTGGCGTCGACCAGCTTCTGCGCCACAGTGGTGCCAACCTTGGGATCGGCCTGATCGTCCTCTGCCACCAGCGTGAACTTCGCCTCTTTGCCATCGATCTTAATTTTTGCCGCGTTGGCTTCTTCGATGGCCAGCCTTGCGCCGTTTTCGTTGTCCTTGCCCAAATGGGCGATGCCGCCGGTCAGCGGGCCGACATGGCCGATCTTGATTTCGATCGAAGGCGCCGGTTTCTTTTCTTCGCCGCAACCAATCAGGCCGATCGCAACAGCAAGCAGGGTCAATGCAAGTTTCGAGTTTTTCATGGTTCCTCCCGGGAAGCGCAAATGATATCGTTATCACAGAAAATTAAAAGGGCCGGTCGGCCGGCCCTTCTGGGCGACAGCTTGCTCCAGCTTACTTGACCGACAGGACCCATTTCAGCAAGGCCTTGAGATCGGCGTCGGGCACCGTGGCGTTGGGCGGCATCGGGATCTGGCCCCAGACCCCCTGCCCGCCCTTTTTCACCTTGTCGGCGAGTTTGGCCTCCGCGTCTTTCTGGCCGGCATATTTTTTGGCCACCTCCACATAAGCAGGGCCTATGGTCTTCGCGCCCTTGGTGACGTGGCAGGTGGTGCACAGGTATTTCTTGGCAAGCTCTTCACTCGCTTGCACTGGCAGCGCTGCGGCCAAGGCCAGTGTGGCGGCAGAAAAAATCAGTGTTTTCATGGGCTTCCTTTGTCGAAAGAATGTGCGGATGCTACCTCAGTCGAGCTTCTTTGCTGCGGCACGCCGGTCCTCAGCTTTCTGCGTCGGTGATGGCCCCTTTGCTGGCGGTGGACACGAGCCGTGTGTATTTCGCCAGCAGTCCCTTGGTGTAGCGCGGCTTGGGCGCTTGCCACTTCTTCCTTCGCGCGGCGAGCTCTTTGGCCGGCACGTTCAACTGGAGCAAAAGCTTCTTCGCGTCGATGGTGATCGAGTCGCCCTCTTTCACCAACGCGATGACGCCGCCCACATAAGCCTCGGGCGCGACGTGCCCCACCACCATGCCCCAGGTGCCGCCGGAGAAGCGCCCGTCGGTGAGCAAGCCCACCGATTCGCCGAGTCCCTGCCCGACCAGCGCGGAGGTGGGCGCGAGCATTTCCTGCATCCCGGGCCCCCCCTTGGGACCTTCGTAGCGGATCACCACCACGTCCCCGGGTTTGATTTTCCTGGCCATGATCGCCTGCATGCACTGGGGCTCGGAATCGAACACGCGTGCCGGGCCGGTGATCACCGGATTCTTCAAGCCGGTGATCTTGGCCACGCAACCCTCCGGCGCCAGATTGCCTTTCAGGATCGCCAGATGGCCCTGTTTGTAGAGCGGCTTCGACCAGGGCCGGATCACGTCCTGGTCGCGTCGTGGCTCGGCGGGCACGTCTTTCAGCATCTCGGCCATGGTCTTGCCGTGGATCGTCATGCACTCGCCGTGCAGCCTGCCGTTGACGAGCAGGATCTTCAGCACCTGCGGCACACCGCCCGCGCGATGGAAATCTACCGCAACGTATTGTCCGGAGGGTTTGAGGTTGCACAGCACTGGTACCTTGCGGCGTACGCGCTCGAAGTCATCGATGCTCCACTTCACACCAGCCGCCGAAGCGATCGCCAGATAGTGCAGCACCGCGTTGGTAGAACCTCCCGTCGCCATTACCAGCGCGATCGCGTTCTCGATCGACTTGCGGGTGATGATGTCGCGCGGCCTGAGATTGCTACGGATCGCCGCCACCAGGACCTTGGCAGATGCAGCCGCGGAGTCCGCTTTCTCCGCGTCGGGCGCCGCCATCTGCGAAGAGCCCAGCAGGCTCATGCCCAGCGCCTCGAACGAAGACGACATGGTGTTGGCCGTGAACATGCCACCGCAGGCACCGACCGAGGGGCAGGCGTTCTTCTCAATACCGATGAAATCCTCCTGGCTCATGGTGCCTGCGCTAAAAGCCCCCACCGCCTCGAACGCCGAGACGATGGTGAGATCAACGCCCTTCCATTTGCCCGGCTTGATGGTGCCGCCGTAGACGTAAATGCCCGGCACGTTCATGCGCGCCAGCGCCATCATGCCGCCGGGCATGTTCTTGTCGCAGCCGCCCACCACCAGCGCGCCGTCCATCGCCTGGCCATTGACCGAGGTCTCGATCGCGTCGGCGATCACTTCGCGCGACACCAGCGAATATTTCATGGCTTCGGTGCCCATGCCGATGCCGTCGGTGATGGTCGGCACGCCGAACACCTGCGGCTTGGCGCCTGCCGCCTCCAGCGCCGCCAGCGCGCGGTCCACCAACGGCTGGATGCCGGCGTTGCACGGGTTCATGGTCGAGTGCCCGTTGGCCACGCCGACGATTGGTTTCTCGAAGTCCCCATCCCCGAAGCCGACCGCGCGCAGCATGGCGCGGTTCGGGGAGCGGGCCGGGCCGTGCGTGATGAGACGACTTCTGCGGTTATCAGCCACGTGATTCCTCCATGGTCGTTAGAATCCCATTCTACCGTGCTGCTCCATCCAAATTTCGATCCGGTGCTGCTCTCCTTGGGGCCTTTGGCGGTGCGCTGGTACGGCCTCATGTACCTGCTCGCTTTCGCTTCGTTCTGGTGGCTAGGCGCGCGGCGCATCCAGGCAGGTCTTGCTCCCATCACGCGCGCACAACTGGACGACCTGCTGTTCGGCGGCATCGTCGGGGTGATACTCGGTGGGCGTCTGGGCTACGTGCTGTTCTATAAGCCGGACTACTACCTCTCTCATCCGCTCGAGATCTTCGCCATCTGGCAGGGCGGCATGTCGTTCCACGGCGGTTTTCTCGGCGTACTCGCCGCCATGGCGCTCGTCGCCCGGCGCCAGCGCCTCAACTGGTGGGACCTGATGGACTACGTGGCGCCACTGGTGCCGATCGGTCTTGCCGCCGGGCGTCTGGGGAATTTTATTAACGGTGAGCTCTGGGGGCGCGTCACCGATGTTTCCTGGGGCATGGTCTTCCGCGGCGCTGGGCCGCTGCCACGCCATCCCTCACAGCTTTATCAAATGGCCCTCGAGGGCTTGGCGCTGTTTGCGCTGCTGTGGTGGTTCTCCGCGCGCCCGCGCCCGCGCGCGCAAGTATCGGCGCTGTTCCTCATCGGCTACGGCGCGTTGCGCTTCCTCGGCGAATTCGCGCGCGAGCCTGATGCGTTCCTGGGGTTACTCGCCTTGAACCTGA
Source organism: Betaproteobacteria bacterium (assembly GCA_009693335.1). GTDB lineage: Bacteria > Pseudomonadota > Gammaproteobacteria > Burkholderiales > SG8-39 > RBG-16-66-20. Next base: position 11,686 of record SHXK01000003.1, read on the forward strand.
CCATGGGCCAGTGGCTCAGTCTGCCGATGATCCTCATCGGCATCTGGCTCTTTACCCGCAGCCGCGCATGAGGATCATCGCCCTGCTGCTGGCCCTCGCCACAGCAGCACCCGCAAGCGCGCAAGCGCCGAGCCCGCACGCCCTCGAGATTCCGTCCTGGTTCATCGAGACCTTTCTCGATATGAAGGAGGACGTGCGCGAAGCGGCAACCCAGGGCAAGCGCGTGATGCTTTACTTCGGGCAGGACGGCTGTCCGTATTGCACCGCCCTGCTACAGACCAATTTCAGCCAGCGCACCATCGTCGATAAGACCCGGCGTCATTTCGTCGCCATCGCCCTCAATCTCTGGGGCGATCGCGAAATCGCCTGGATCGACGGCCGCCGCATGACCGAGAAAGCTCTTGGCCGCGAACTGCGCGTGCAGTTCACGCCGACGCTGCTGTTCCTCGACGAGCAAGGCGCGGTCGCGCTGCGCTTGAACGGCTACCTGCCGCCTCACCGTTTCGAAGCGGCCCTCGACTACGCCGCCGGGCTGGCGGGCAAGGGCCTGCGCTACGACGAGTACATCAAGACCACCATCAGGGAAGCGGCGAGCGCGACGCTGCACAAAGAATCCTTCTTCGCCGCACCGCCGGTCGTGCTACGGGGTAGCAAGCCGGTGGCGTTGCTGTTCGAGACGCCGTACTGCGCCGGCTGCGATGAGTTGCACCGCGAGGGCTTGCGGCGCCCCGAAGTACGCCGCTTGCTGGAGCGCTTCGACATCTACCGCCTGACGCTGGACGACAAACGCTCCCCGACAACAACCTGGGCGCGCGAGCTGCGTGTTGCCTACACCCCGGCGCTGGTGTTCTTTGATCGCGGTAAAGAAGTGTTCCGCATCGACGCCTACCTACGGCCTTTCCATCTCGCCTCGGCGCTTGACTATGTAGCGAGCGGCGCTTATCGCCAGGAGCCTTCTTTCCAGCGCTACCTGCAAGCGCGCGCCGAGCGGCTGCGCGACCGCGGCGAAAAAGTGGATCTCTGGAAGTAACCTGCAGCTAGGCGAGCGCCTGCTCCAGCACGCGGGCGACGTGCAGCGCCTGGCGCTGCGCGCCATGCTCAATCTGGTGCCGGCAGCTGGTGCCGTCGGCCACCACCAGGGTATCGGCTGCAGCCTTGCGCACCGCGGGCAGCAGGCTCGCTTCGCCCATCTGCATTGAAATTTCGTAGTGCTCCGCTTCATAGCCAAAGCTGCCCGCCATGCCGCAGCAGCTGGATGGCACCGTCTGAACCTGCAGTCCAGGCACCAGTTTCAGCGTTTTCTCGACCGCGGACATGGCGCCGAAGGCCTTCTGGTGGCAATGCCCGTGGAGCAGCGCTTGCTTGCCCAAGGCTCGCAAATTCAGCTTCAGGCGTCCCGCGTCGTGCTCAGCTGCCAGGAACTCCTCGAACAAGACGGCATGCTTGGCCAAGGTCTCGGTTCCCGGCAGGAGCACGCCGTACTCGTCGCGCAGGGTAAACAGGCAGGAGGGTTCGAGCCCGATGATAGGCACGCCGCGCGCCAACCACGGGGCGAGCGCGTCCAGCACGCGCCGCGCTTCGATGCGCGCTTCATCGACCAGACCCGCGGACAGGAAAGTGCGACCACAACACAACGGCCGGCTGCCTTCGACCGGGTCAACGGTATGCACGCGGTAACCCGCAGCCTGCAGCACGCGGCTCGCAGCACGCACGTTTTCAGGTTCGAAGTAACGGTTGAAGGTGTCGACCAACAGTACTACCTCACCCCCAGCGCCCTGCGGCGGCGCATTGACGAAGCGGTCGCGTCGCCAGGCCGGCAGCGGGCGTTTGGCCGTAAAGCCGGCAAGCCCGCCGAAGACTCGCATACCAAGGTTGGCAAGCGGCGCGATGGCCGCCGCGAACGGCGCGTAGCGCGGCAGCCAGGCAATGGCGCGATCGCGCAGGCTCAGGCCGTGACTGGTCCGGTAGTGGGCGAGGAATTCAATTTTCATGCGCGCCATGTCAACGCCGGTCGGGCATTCGCGCTTGCAGCCCTTGCAAGAGACGCAAAGGTCGAGCGCCTCTTTCACCATCTCATCAGAACCCGGGCCCAACTGCCCTGACAGCGCCAGGCGGAACGTATTGGCCCTGCCGCGGGTCAGGTGTTTTTCGTCCTGCGTGACCCGATACGAGGGGCACATGACGCCCGCATCGAACTTCCGGCAGTGGCCGTTGTTGTTGCACATCTCCACGGCTTTATCGAAGCCACCCCATTCCGACCAGTCGAGCGCCGGTGCCGGCACTTTGGTTTCATAGCCGGGCTTGAAACGGAACAGCGACCGGTCATCCATTTTCGTCGGCGCGACGATCTTGCCGGGGTTCATCAGCCCCTGCGGATCAAGCCAGGATTTGATCTCGCCCAGCGCAGCAGTAAGCCGCGGCCCGAAGAACGGTGCGATCCACTCCGAGCGCACCAGGCCGTCGCCATGCTCACCTGAGTAAGCGCCCTTGTACTGCTGCACCAGGGCGCAGGCTTCCTCGGCGATGGCGCGCATCTTCTGGGCGCCGTCGCGACGCATGTCGAGTATCGGGCGCACGTGCAAGGTGCCGACCGAAGCGTGCGCATACCAGGTACCGCGCGTGCCGTGCTTCTCGAACACCTGCGTCAGGCGGTCGGTATATTCGGCCAGGTGCTCCAGCGGAACCGCGCAATCCTCGATGAAAGAGACAGGTTTGCCGTCGCCTTTCATGGACATCATGATATTCAGGCCGGCCTTGCGAACCTCCCAGAGGTCTTTTTGCTGCTGCGCGTCGGTGATTTTGACCACACTGTCCGGGAGGCCGAGATCGGCCATCAGTTGCGTCAACCGTTGCAATCGCGAATGCTGAACCGTCGTGTCCTCTCCCGAGAATTCAACCAGCAGGATCGCGTCCGGCTCGCCTTTGATGAAAGCGTCCACCGTCTTCCTGAAAGCACCGATGTCACGCGCAAGGCCGATCATGGTACGGTCCACCAGTTCCACCGCCGTAGGCCCGAGCTTGACGATGTGCTGCGTGAGCTCCATCGCGGTATGGAACTTCGGGAAATGCACCACGCCCAGCGCACGCGCTGCCGGCAGCGCAGAGAGTTTTAGCTGCAGCTGCTCGAACCAGGCGAGCGTGCCCTCCGAGCCGACCAGCAGGTGCGCGGCATTGGCGTGCGGCGGTCCCAGGTGGTCGAGGTTGTAGCCGGCAACTTTTCGCAACACCTTGGGAAAGCGCGCGGCGATTTCTTCTTTTTCTCTTTCATACAAGGCATTCAGCTTGCGGAGAAACTCGACATACTCCGGCGGCCCGGTATTGTCGCCCATCGATCCGAAACGCCAACGCTTGCCCTCTGCGGTCACGGCGTCGATCGCCAGCACGTTGTGCACCATGTTGCCGTAGGCGATCGAGCGCGAGCCACAGGAATTGTTGCCTGCCATGCCGCCTAGCGTCGCCTGGGCGCTGGTGGATACATCCACTGGAAACCACAAGCCATGCGCGCGTAGTTGCGCATTCAAATGATCGAGCACGATGCCGGGCTGCACCAGCGCGGTTTTGTTTTGTATATCCAGGCTGACCATCTGATGCAGGTGCTTGGTGTGATCGATGATCAGGGCCGCGCCGACGGCCTGGCCGCATTGCGAACTGCCAGCGCCGCGCGGCAGGATCGGCACGCCTTGTTCCGCCGCGACCGCGATGGCGGTGCGGACCGCTTCTGCGGTGCGCGGCACGACCACGCCGATAGGTTCAATCTGGTAGATCGAAGCATCGGTTGCATAGCGGCCGCGCGCTGCGGTGTCGAAGAGGATTTCTCCGTCGAACTCCCTGCGCAAACGTTGGGCGAGCGAGGAATCGCCTGGTCTTGCCCTCACCATCTTGATCGGGAAAGTCGGTGCGTTCATGCTGCCTGCCGCACAGCCAATACTTTGAGTTCCGCCAGCACGCTGGCGAGTTTGTGCGCCAGATGCTCCGCGAGCAGCGCCTTGATGCGCTCGACGTCCCTGGCGCTCAAGGCAGCGAGGATCGCCTCGTGCTCGTGCACCGCGGCATCCCAACGTTCTTTCGACAGGTTTGCCATATAGCGTGCGCGCCGCACATTGCCGTTCATCTGCCGGTAGGTGTGATAGAGGACCGCATTGGCGGAATATTTCACCAGTTTGAGATGGATCGCCTGGTTGAACTTGAAATAACCGGCCAGATCGCCACGTGCATGATAGGCCAGCATCTCGTAGTGCAGCGTGCGTATCTCGTTGATTTGGGGCTCGGTCGCGTTCAGGCAGGCAAGCTCACCCGCCAAGGCCTCGAGCACCCCCATCACGGCGAGCGATTCGGCAAGACGCACCGGGTCCATCTGCGAAACGATGGCGCCGCGGTTGGGCAGCAACTCCACCAGACCTTCGGTCGCGAGGACCTTGAAGGCTTCGCGCAGCGGCGTACGCGACAGCCCCAGCTGGCCCGTTAGCAGGCGCTCGTTCAGCCGGACCCCAGGGGCCAAGCGTCCTTGTACAATGAGGTCCCGCAAGCGGTCCGTGGCCTCTTCATGGAGGGGCCGTCGGGCGATAGGGACAATCTCTTGCATGTGGTCCATTTTGTATGCAGAATACAAATAAATACCGACTTATGCAATAGTTGGCTGTTTCCAACATATAATTGTATGCAAAATAGCAAAGAATTGAGGCGGTAAATATGACTCGAGCCGCTGGACGCCATTTCCTGCAGATCCCGGGACCGACCAATGTGCCCGACCGGGTGCTGCGGGCGATCGACTTCCCGACCATGGACCACCGCGGACCGGATTTCGGATCCCTAGGCAAGGAAGTTCTCACAGGCATGAAGCGCGTCTTCAAGACCGCCAGCCATGTGGTCATTTACCCCGCTTCTGGAACTGGGGCCTGGGAAGCCGCTTTGGCAAATACGCTGTCGCCCGGTGACCAAGTGTTGATGTACGAGACTGGGCATTTTGCGGCCCTGTGGCAAAAAATGGCCACCCGCTTGGGTCTGCAGCCCGAGTTCATTGCCGGTGACTGGCGCAGCGGCGCCGACCCGCAGGCCATTGAAACGCGCTTGCGCGATGACCAGGCCCACCGCATCAAGGCGGTGTGCGTGGTGCACAACGAGACCGCCACCGGCGTGGTCTCGCGCATTGCCGAGGTACGGCGCGCGATCGACGCGGCCAAGCACCCTGCCTTGTTCCTGGTCGACACCATCTCCTCGCTAGGCTCGATCGACTACCGGCACGACGAGTGGGGTGTGGATGTCACCGTCGGCGGCTCGCAGAAAGGACTGATGCTGCCGCCTGGGCTTTCTTTCAATGCCATTTCGACGCAAGCGCTGGCGGCCTCGAAAACGGCAAAAATGCCGCGTAGTTTCTGGGACTGGGGCGAAATGATCGCCAGCAACAAAGACGGTTACTTCCCCTACACGCCGGCCACCAATCTGCTCTACGGCCTGCGCGAGGCCCTGAAGATGCTGCTCGAGGAAGAAGGTCTGGAAAACGTCTTCGCGCGCCACCAGCGCCATGCCGAAGCAACGCGGCGCGCGGTACGTGCCTGGGGACTGGAAGTGCTGGCGAAGAATCCCGCTGAGTACTCCAGCTCGCTCACCGCCGTACTGATGCCAGCCGGCCACGACGCCGATCGCGTAAGAAAACTGATCCTCGAGAATTTCGACATGTCGCTGGGCACCGGCCTGGGCAAACTCGCCGGCAAGGTATTCCGCATCGGCCACCTGGGCGATTTCAACGACCTGACCTTGATGGGTACCCTCTCGGGCTGCGAAATGGGACTGGAGTTGGCCGGGGCGCCAATCAAGCGGGAGGGCGTCCAAGCAGCGCTGCAATACCTGGCCGAATGCCGTCGCTCGCCGGTCCGTGCGGCAGCCTGAGCGGCGCGAATGCTATGCTTTTCAGTTGAGACCATTTCACTAATCAAGAGGGAACCCATGTTGAAAATTCTTGCCGCCTTATGCCTTGCTGGAAGCGCGCTCGCCGCCCACGCGCAATCCTGGCCCATTAAGCCTGTCACCATGCTGAATCCATTTCCCGCTGGTGGCGGAACCGATACTTTTGCACGCCCCATCGCGGCCAAGCTTTCTCAGCAACTGGGCCACCAGGTTCTGATCGAGAACCAGGGTGGCGCCGGCGGCACGGTGGGAGCGACCAACGTCTCCAAACGCGCGCCCGACGGCTACAACTGGTTCTTCGGCGCGGTACACCACACCATCGCCGAGAGCCTGTATGCGCGCCTGTCCTACGGTCTGGAGAAGGACTTCGAGCCGATCACGGTGGCGGCCTTCGTGCCCAACGTGGTGGTAGTGCATCCCAAACACGCCGACAAAATCAAGTCGCTCAAAGACCTGATCGACTACGTACGCGCCAATCCGGGCAGGCTCAACTACGGCTCGGCAGGCAACGGCACCACCCACCATCTGGCGGTGGAGTTGTTCAAGACCATGACCAAGAGCTTCATCGTGCACATCCCCTATCAGGGGGCCGGCCCGTTGATGGTCGGTCTGCTCGGGGGTACGGTTGACCTCGCTTTCGACGGCATGGGCACTTCGTCGGTGCAGATCAAGGCGGGCAGACTGATTCCTTTGGCGATCACCAGCGTCAAGCGCAACCCGGTGCTGCCGAACGTTCCAACCATGGCCGAAGCGGGTCTGCCGGACTACGAGGTGCGCACCTGGTATGGCATCTGGGCTCTCAAGGGCACCCCCAAGGAAGCCAAGGACCGCATGTACAAGGAAGTGGTGATCGCCATGAACCAGCCCGACCTGAAGAAGATTTGGGCCGAGCAGGGCGCCGATGCTGGAGGCATGCCGCCCGAAGAGATGGTGAAGCTGGTGCGCAGCGAAATCGTCAAGTGGTCCAAGGTGGTCAAGGACGCCGGCGCCAAGGTGGACAACTAGCCTTCAAACAATGCCATCGGCGCGCAGTTTGGCGATTTCGGGGGCATTCAATTTTAAGTAATCGTGCAAGATTTGATCGGTATGCTCGCCTAGCAAAGGCGGCGGCAGGCGGTATTCCAAAGGGGTTGCGGAGAAGCGCATCGGACTGGCCACCAGCGGCAATTTGCCGGCAACGGGGTGGTCCAGTTCGATTTTCACGCCGCGCGCTTTGACCTGCGGCTCCTCGAACACCTGCGCGATATTGTTGATCGGGCCGTTCGGTACGCCGGCGGCTTCCAGCAATTCCAGCCACTCGGCGGTGGTCTTCCTGCGGAACACTGCCTCGATCAGCCGTGTGATCTCGGCGCGGTTCTCGACGCGCTTGCCGTTGGTGATGAAACGCGGATCGGTGGCCAGTTCGGCGCAACCCGCCGCAGCGCAGAATTTCCGGAACAGATTGTCGTTGCCACAGGCGACGATCACCTCGCCGTCGCTCGAGCGAAACGGCTGATAGGGCACGATGTTCGGGTGCAGGTTACCGATGCGCTTGGGCGCTATGCCGGTAGAGAAGTAGTTGGTGTTCTGGTAGGCGAGCAAGGCGATCTGTGAATCGAGGAGCGCCAGATCGAGGTGCTGCCCCTGGCCGGTCTCGGCGCGATTGACAAGCGCGGCGCAGATCGCGATCGAGGCGTACATGCCGGTCATGATGTCGGCGATCGGCACGCCGGCACGCTGCGGCCCGCCTCCCGGCGCGCCATCGGGTTCGCCGGTCACGCTCATCATCCCACCCATGCCCTGGATCATGAAATCGTAGCCGGGGCGCTCGCGGTGCGGGCCGGTCTGACCAAAGCCGGTCACCGAACAGTAGATCAGCCGCGGGTTCACCGCTTTGAGGTCCTCGTAGCCCAAACCGTAGCGCGCCAGGTCGCCATGCTTGTAGTTCTCGATCAGGACGTCAGCTTCGCGCGCCAAGGCGCGGATCAGCGCCTGGCCTTCGGTCTTGGCCACGTTCACCGTGATGGATTTCTTGCCACGGTTCGTCGAAGTGAAATAAGCGGAGTCCTTGGTCTCGCGGCCTTGCTGGTCCTTCACCCAGGGCGGGCCGAAAGCGCGCGAATCGTCGCCGACCTTGGGCCGCTCCACCTTGATCACCTCGGCGCCGAGATCGGCTAGGTTCTGGCCGGCCCAGGGACCGGCCAGGACACGCGACAGATCGAGGACTCGAACGTGGGACAACGGGCCTGGCATGATTCACCCCTGCAACGGAAAGTGCGGCAATCTACCAGAGGTTCGCCAACATGCGTAGCGCCAGCCCTAACAACAGCAGCGCGAACACGATGCGCAGGCGCTTCACCGGTAACCGGTGCGCGAGGCGCGCACCCAGAGGCGCCAGCGGGATGCTGGCGGCGACAATCAACGCCAGGGCCGGCAAGTGGACGTAGCCCAGGCTGCCCTCAGGCAGGCCCTCGATACGCAGACCGTTCAGTACGTAGCCGGCGGTGCCCGCGACTCCGATCGGAAAGCCGTTCGCCGCCGCGGTGCCGATGGCGCGCGGCAACGGCAGGTTGCAGCGCGCCAGGAACGGGATCGAGAGAAATGCACCACCGGCGGCGAGTACGCTGGACAAAGCACCGATCCCCGCGCCGACGCCGAACAGCCCCGCGGCGCCGGGCAATTGACGCGAGGGCTTGGGCTTGACCTCGAAAAACATCCGCGTCGCAGCGTAGAACATGAAGCCGGTGAAAAAAATCGCCAGCGGCCGCGTCGGCAAGAAGCCCGCGACCAGTGTCGCCGCTAACGCGCCGACCATGATCCCGGGCGCCATGGCGCGCGCCACGACCCAGTCCACCGCAGCGTGCCGATGATGCGCAAGGACACTGGAGAGTGAAGTGAAAGCGATCGTCGCCATCGAAGTGGCGAGCGCCAGATGCATCATGTGCTCGGCGGGGAAACCCTTGGCCGTGAACACGAACACCAGCATCGGCACCATGACCATGCCGCCGCCGATGCCGAGCAGTCCCGCAAGAAAGCCCACCGCCACGCCGATGGCCAGGTAAACCCCCCACCACTCCATCAGCGATCCCCAAGCACCTTGGCCACCCGCTCGCGCTGCGCCGGTGTCATCAGCAGGCCGGTCTTGGTGCGCCGCCACAGCACATCTTCGGCACTCTGCGCCCACTCGTGCTCGACGAAATAGTGCAACTCGCGCTCACTCAGGCCGGCGCCAAAGTCTTCGCCAAGGTCGCCGTCGCCGACCACCGCCTGCGCGTGCATCCCGTGGCGCCTGAAAATCGGGCGCAGGGTGGACTCGGCGATATGCGGATGGCTGGCGAAAAACGCATCGCGCGTTTCGAGGCGGGTCGCGTCGCCGAAGTCGCTGCCGGACAGCGGCCTGCGCTCCGTCCAGGCGGATTTCATTGCCGGAAAATACGACGCCAGCTGGTCCAGCGCCTGTTCCGCCAGCCGGCGGTAGGTGGTGATCTTGCCGCCGAACACGGACAGCACCGGCGCCGCGCCCGCGTCGTCGTCCACGCGCAGGCTGTAGTCCCGCGTCACCGCGGAGGGATCGGTCGTGCCGTCGTCGTACAGCGGCCGCACGCCCGCGTAGCTCCACACCAGGTCCTGCGCTCGCGTCGGTCGCACCAGATAGCGGTTCACCGCCCGGCACAGGTACTCGATCTCCTCGTTCGTCGCTGCCGGTGGCGTGTTCTCGTCCTGCACCGGCACGTCGGTCGTGCCGACCAGCGTGTGGATGTCGCCGTACGGAATCATGAAAACCACGCGCCGGTCATCGTTCTGCAGGATGAAAGCGTGTTCGCCTTCGTAGAGCTTGGGCAGCACGATGTGGCTGCCTTTCACCAGCCGCACCGCGTCGCGCGAGGGCTGCCTCAAGTGGTCGTTCAGAACCGTTTTGACCCACGGCCCGGTCGCATTGACGATAGCCTTGGCTTCTATTTCCTCCGCGTTCGACAGCTTGGCCTTCCAAGCTCCCCCAACCCTCAGTGCGCTCACGCATGCGGTACGCGTCAGCACTCGCGCACCGTGTGCTCGGGCATCGACTGCATTCGCGACCACCAGCCGTGCGTCATCCACCCGGCAGTCGGAATACAGGAAGCCGTGCCTGAATTGCGGCTGCAGTCCCGAGTTGTAGGGCGGCGCATCCAGTCGCACCGCTCTCGAACCCGGCAGACTGGCGCGCCGGGCCAGATGATCGTAGAGAAACAGGCCCGCGCGGATCAGCCAGCGCGGCCGCAGTTGCGGCACGTGGGGCATGACGAAACGCACCGGCCAGACCAGGTGCGCAGCGATCTTCAGCAGCACCTCACGCTCGGCGAGCGCCTCGGCCACCAGCCTGAACTCGTAGTGTTCGAGATACCTTAAACCCCCGTGTATCAGCTTCGAAGACGAAGACGAGGTCGCGCAGGCAAGATCTCCCTTCTCCACCAACAGCACCGACAGACCACGGCCCGCGGCATCACGCGCAATGCCGACGCCATTGATGCCGCCGCCCACGATCAGCAAGTCAACCTTGTTTGCCAAAAAATTCCTAGGTTTGCCAGCGGAAAATTATACGGCGCGCGCTAGGGTGGCTTTGAAAACAACCCCGCCTCCGCCGGCAAGATTCTCCGCCTGCAGCGTACCGCCGTGAAACTCAGCAATCAACCGCGCGATGTAAAGTCCGAGTCCCAAGTGCGGAACCACGCCGGAAGGCTCCTGGCGCAGCGATACCATCGATTCGAACAGCGACTCCCGGATGGTGTCGGGCAGCGACGGCCCTTGATTTTCGATTTGCATGACAATTTTTTCTGCCTCAGCGCTCAACTGAATACGGATCACGCTCCCGCTGGTTGAAAAATCTGCCGCGTTTTCCGCAAGCTTGTCGAGCATCTGCGCCAACAGATCCGCTGCGCCGAGCACCAGCACCAGCGCTGTCGGCGCGGTCACTTCGAACACCCTGGGCGCATAGGCGAGGCGGTAGCCTTCAACGCAGCCGCGCACCACCGTTGCGGCATCGAAGCGCTCGCGCACCAGCGTGGAAAGACTCTGCTCCAGGCGGCTTGCCTCGGTCATGCGCGAAAGAATGGCCCCCAGCCGCGCCAGCCCTTCTTCGGCGCGCGCGACGTAGGTGCGCGTCTCCTCGGGAGTGCGCGCGGCGTGCAGATTCTCCAGCGAGGAGCGGACCACCGCGATCGGCGTCCTCAGTTCGTGCGATAAACGGCCCGCTAGGGCTTCCAGGTAAGCGTTATAGCGGGCCAGGCGTCCCAGCACGGTGGTGAAGCTGCGGGATAAATCGCCGATTTCATCGGCTGCCTCCGAGGCTGTGGTCAGGCGCGTCACCCGGCCGCGGGCATCGATGGCGGCCTCGGCCTCATCGCTCAGACGCCGGATACGGTTGGAGATGCGCGTTGCAAACCAGAACAGCACCGCGGCCACCAGTGAGAAAACCACCAGCGTCAGCACCAGCAGCCGTTCGAGCGCCTGACTACGCAGCGAGGCAATCCGATTGGTGGTTTCTTCGACCACCACCGCGCCGTGAACCTGATCGCCGACCCAGATCGGCTGCGCCGCCGAGACGACCACCGCGCGCCCGTCGCGCGTGTTGCGCCTGCGCGTCCCCGCCGCGCCTTGCAATGCCCCGGCCACTTCACGCCCGGCGCCAATCGCGTCTTGCGCAATGGCATCTTCGAACTCCTCGGTGGGTGGCGTCAGCAACCAACCCAGAGAACGCTCAACGAGACTGGCTGGGGCCGGATGCGGGCGCTTGAGGCTGCCAGCGAGCGCCAGCACCCGATATTCGCGGCTCACCACCCAGATGCGTGAACTGGCCCGCTCCAAGCCTTTCAAGATCGCCGTGATCTCGGCGTCGGCATCGTTTTCGCGGGCCGGTTCTTCATGCCCGATCACGCCACCCGTGAGGCGCTGCAGTTCCCGTTCCGCTTCGCGGCGCAGTTCGGACTCGCTGCGCGCCCGGTATGCCAGCAGTTGCGGCCGTTCGTGCAGCGCGGTCGCCACGGCACGGGCCGTAGCTACCAGCGCTTCTTCTTGTGCCGCATGGAGAAAGCGCTCCATTTCGCGCACGTAGCGCCAACCCGCCCACGGCAACACCAGCAACGCGAGCGCGAGCAAGGCGAGCTTGGCGCGCAACGGAAAACGGCTCACTGCGAGGTCATGGCGGGGTAAAGTGCTCGGCGCCGCCGCTTACGAGCGCCAGCGGTAACCAAGGCCGTAAACAGTCTCGATCGCATCGAAAGCCGCATCGGCGACGAGAAATTTGGCGCGTACCCGTTTGACATGCGAGGTGACCGTCGCGTCGTCCACCACCAGCTCGGCGTCGCGCATCAGTTGGTCGCGGTTCTTGACGTGGCCCGGATGGCGCGCGAGCGAATGCACGATCCAGAACTCAGTCAGCGTGAGTTCCACCCGGCCGCCCTTCCAATGCGCGCTGAAGCGCTTCAGATCCAGCTCCAGTTCGCCGCGCACGATGCGTTCTTCCACAGGCTTAGCCTCGGCGAGCGCATCCACGCGCCGGAACAGCGCTCCGATACGCGCCATCAGATGCGGCAGGCTCAGCCCTTTGGTCAGGTAGTCGTCGGCGCCGAGCCGCAATCCAGAGACGACATCGAAATCGGAGTCGTGCGCGGTGAGAAAGACGATCGGCAGCGGCGCTGAGAGAGCGCGCAGATCGCGGCACAACGCGAAGCCCCCCTCTGCTTCGTCGCCCAAGCCGATATCGATGATCGCCAGATCGGGCAAGCGCAGGCGAAACGCCTCCATCGCCTCGCGCCGGGCGGCGTAGACGGACACCTCGTAGCCGTAGCGCTTGAGCGCCTCGGCATAGTTGGCGCGGATGGCGGCGTCATCCTCGACGATGGCGATGCGGCGGACCATGCGACGACTATACCCCAGGCGCCACTGTCATTTTTTCCGCAGTTTTGTTGCTTGCTTTGCCATACCACCAGCCCTCGGCTTGCCGATTTACAGCATCAAATACCAGCTTCAACGAGGCGCCAAAACATGTTCAAGACCAGGATCTTCGCCGTGGAACTCGCCGCCCAGATCATGCTCGCCACCGCGATCGGCCTCCTCGTCAGCCTCGTGCTGGCTGGCGCCGCGCTGCTGTTGGCCGCATGAGCAGCGGGATCAAGACCGGCGGGATGAAATACGGCGATGTCGCGCTTGGCGTGGAATCTGCTCTGCCCACCTTCATCTGGCCGGCCCGACGCCTCAGCCGCACGCGACGCTACCTCAGTTGGCTGATCGCAGCGTTGCGGCGCCGACCGATAGAATGAGGGCATGAACGCGGCCCTGACGCTGGTGATCGCCAACAAAAACTATTCTTCCTGGTCGATGCGGCCCTGGGTATTGCTGCACGAGTGCGGCATCCCGTTCCAGGAGCGCATGCTCAAGTTCGCATCGCCGGAGTGGCGCGAGCACATCGCCCGACTTTCACCCTCAGGCCTGGTGCCGGTGCTCTGGGAAGGGGTAGTGGGAACCGCAGCGGAAACCGGCTTCGCCACCTGGGACACGCTCGCTATTTCTGAACGACTACACGAACTTTTTCCAGATCGAGCCATCTGGCCGACCGACCCACAGGCGCGCGCACAGGCACGCTCGGCGGCGGCGGAAATGCATGCCGGTTTTCGCGCGCTGCGCGGCGCGATGCCCATGAACATCCGCAGCCGCTATCCGGGCCAGGGGATGAATGACGAGGTGGCCAAGGATCTCGCACGCATCAGCGCTCTTTGGGCCGCAGCACTGGGGCCGTTCCTGTGCGGTGAATTCTGCGCCGCAGACGCGTTTTATGCGCCAGTGGCGACGCGATTGGTGACCTACGGCGTCGAACTGACAGGCGCGGCGCGGGAGTACCAGCAGCAGCTGCTCGAATCGCCCGGGGTCCAGGCCTGGAGCGCGGCAGCGGTGCAGGAAACCGAGTTCGTCGCCGAGGACGAACCCTACGCGAACCCGCCGCGCTGATGCGCGGCGCAAAATCAGCTACTTCTTACGCAGCTTCCTGATCGCAGCGAGCTGCGCGGCGAGCATCGCCAGTTCGCCCTCGACCACCGCGATTTCCTGTTTGTCCTTGGCGTTGCGGCGCGCTTCCTCGGCCTTCTTGATGGCTTCGTTGGCTTTGGCCTCATCGAGGTCATGGCCACGGATGGCGGTATCCGCGAGCACGGTAATCACCTTGGGCTGCACTTCGAGGATGCCGCCAGCGACGAAAATCAATTCTTCTTCGCCACCGGCTTTCAGGATGCGCACTGCGCCGGGTTTGATGCGGGTGATGAGCGGCGCATGGCGCGGGTAGATGCCGAGCTCGCCGGCTTCGCCGGGCAGCACCACGAACTCCGCCTCATCCGAGAAGATGGCGGCTTCGGCGCTAACGACGTCGACGTGGATGGTGGCGTTGGCCATTACTGTAGGGTCTTCGCTTTCTCAAAGGCTTCCTCGATGGTACCAACCATGTAGAACGCCTGCTCGGGCAAGGCATCGCACTCGCCGTTGACGATCATCTTGAAGCCCTTGATGGTGTCTTTCAACGAGACGTACTTGCCCGGCGTACCGGTGAAGTTTTGCGCCACCGTGAACGGCTGCGACAGAAAACGCTGAATCTTGCGCGCCCGCGACACCGCTTGCTTGTCCTCGGGCGCGAGTTCGTCCATGCCTAGGATGGCGATGATGTCGCGCAGCTCCTTGTAGCGCTGCAGGGTCGCCTGCACCGCGCGCGTAATGTTGTAGTGCTCTTCACCGATGGTATTCGGGTCGACCTGGCGCGAGGTCGAGTCGAGCGGGTCCACCGCCGGATAGATGCCGAGCGAAGCGATATCGCGCGATAGCACCACCGTGGCATCGAGGTGGCCGAAAGTGGTGGCGGGCGATGGATCGGTCAGGTCATCCGCCGGCACGTACACCGCTTGTATTGAAGTAATCGAACCGACCTTGGTCGAGGTGATGCGTTCCTGCAGGCGGCCCATTTCTTCAGCCAGGGTTGGCTGATAACCCACTGCGGAGGGCATCCGACCGAGCAGCGCCGATACTTCGGTGCCGGCCAGCGTGAAGCGGTAAATGTTGTCGACGAAGAACAGGATATCGCGGCCTTCGTCGCGAAAGCTCTCGGCCATGGTCAGACCGGTGAGCGCCACCCGCAGGCGGTTGCCGGGCGGCTCGTTCATCTGGCCGAACACCATCGCCACTTTGGATTCTGGCAGATTGTCGAGTTTCACCACCTCGGCTTCGATCATCTCATGGTAGAAGTCGTTGCCCTCTCGAGTCCTCTCACCGACCCCCGCGAACACCGACAGGCCACTATGTTGGGTGGCGATGTTGTTGATCAGCTCCAGCATGTTCACGGTTTTGCCGACCCCGGCGCCACCGAAGAGGCCAATTTTTCCGCCCTTGGCGAACGGGCAGATCAAGTCGATAACCTTGATGCCGGTCTCGAGCAGTTCGACGGAAGGTGAAAGCTCGTCGAACTTGGGGGCCGCCTGGTGAATAGAGCGCAGCTTGTCGGATTTGATCGGGCCGCCGTCGTCGATCGGCCGGCCCAGCACATCCATGATGCGGCCGAGCGTACCCACACCGACGGGAACCGAGATCGGCCCGCCCGTATTGTTCACTTTCATGCCGCGGCGCAAGCCGTCGGAGGAGCCCAGCGCGATGCAACGCACCACCCCATCGCCCAACTGCTGCTCGACTTCAAAGGTGAGGCCTTTCTCGACCAGTCCAACTTCGCCCGTATCGACGAGCTTGAGCGCGTCATAGATCTTCGGCATCCCTTCGCGGGGGAATTCAATGTCAGTGACTGCGCCTACGCATTGAACGATTGTTCCCTGAGTGGTTGGGGTACTTTGCACGGGTGCCATGGTTCGTTCCTTTATACGGCGGCAGCGCCGCCCACAATTTCAGAAAGCTCTTTGGTGATACCGGCCTGACGGTTCTTGTTGTAGATCAGCGTCAGTTCGTCGATCAGGTCGCGTGCGTTGTCTGAGGCGGCTTTCATCGCCACCATGCGCGACGATTGTTCGGAAGCCATGTTCTCGGCCACCGCCTGGAAAATGATCGCCTCGATGTAGCGCGTCATCACCTGGTCGAGCACCGCCTTGGCTTCCGGCTCATAGAGGTAGTCCCACACCGTCTCCGGCGCGCCCAGGCGCTCACCCGCCAGCGGCAGTAATTGCTCCAGCACCGGCTCCTGTTTCATGGTGTTGAGGAAACGGGTATAGCCGATCAGCAAGCGGTCGAAGCGGTCGTTGGTGTAGCCATCGAGCATCACCTTGATGGTGCCGATCAGCTTATCCATCTGCGGCCGGTCGCCGATCTGGATCGCATGCGAGACAATATTTGCGCCCACCCGCTGCATGAAGCTGAAACCCTTGTTGCCGATGCAGCAAACGTCGAGCTCCTCGCCTTCCGCCTGCCAAACCTTGTACTGGCTCAGCACCATGCGCAGCAGGTTGGTATTCAGCGCGCCGCACAGGCCCTTGTCGGTGGTGATCACGATCAGGCCGACGCGTTTCACCGAATCGCGGTGCACCAGGAAAGGATGCCGGTATTCCGGGTTGGCGTGGCTGATGTGCGCGGCGACATTGCGGATTTTCTCGCCGTACGGCCGCGCATGCCGCATACGCTCCTGCGCCTTGCGCATTTTCGAGGCGGCGACCATCTCCATCGCTTTGGTGATCTTCCGAGTGTTCTGCACACTCTTGATCTTGACCCGTATTTCTTTGGTGCCTGGCATGGCTTAGTACGAGCCGTTCTTCTTCCAGTCGGCAATCGCATCCTTGAGCGCTTTCTCGTCGTCGTCCACCAGGTCGTTCTTCTCCTCGATGCGCTTGATCAGCTCGGCGAACTTGCTCTTCAGGTAGTCGCGCATCGAACGCTCGGCGGCGAGCGCTTTTTTCACATCGATGTCGTTGAAGAAGCCGTTGTTCACCGCGAACAGCGTAACTGCCATCTCCCACACCTGCAGCGGGTGGTATTGCGGCTGCTTCATGAGCTCGGTGATCATGCGGCCGAGCTCGAGTTGCTTTCTCGTCGCCTCGTCCAGATCGGAGGCGAATTGCGCGAAAGCCGCGAGCTCGCGGTACTGGGCGAGCGCCAAGCGCACGCCGCCGCCGGTGTCGCGGCGTTTCATGATCTTGGTCTGTGCAGCGCCACCCACCCGCGACACCGAGATACCGGCGTTGATGGCAGGACGGATGCCAGCGTTGAAGAGGTCCGTTTCCAGGAAGATCTGGCCGTCGGTAATCGAGATCACATTGGTCGGCACGAACGCGGTGACGTCACCCGCCTGGGTTTCAATCACCGGCAAGGCGGTGAGCGACCCGGTCTTGCCCTTGACCGCGCCCTTGGTGAACTTCTCGACATACTCGGGGTTCACCCGCGCCGCGCGCTCAAGGAGCCGCGAGTGCAGATAGAACACGTCGCCCGGATAGGCTTCGCGACCCGGCGGGCGGCGCAGCAGCAACGACACCTGGCGATATGCCCAAGCCTGCTTGGTCAAGTCATCATAAATGATGAGCGCGTCCTGACCGCGGTCGCGGAAGTATTCGCCCATGGTGCAGCCGGAATACGGCGCAATGAACTGCATCGCCGCCGACTCGGAAGCCGAAGCGGCAACCACGATGGTGTAGGCCATCGCCCCGTGCTCCTCGAGTTTGCGCACCACGTTGGCGATGGTCGAGGCTTTCTGTCCGATCGCCACATAGACGCAGAACAGATCCTTGCCCTTCTGGTTGATGATCGTATCCACCGCCACCGCCGTCTTGCCGGTCTGGCGGTCGCCGATGATCAGTTCACGCTGGCCGCGGCCGATCGGCACCATGGCGTCGATCGCCTTCAAGCCGGTCTGCACCGGCTGCGATACCGACTGGCGTGCAATCACCCCTGGCGCCACCTTCTCGATCACGTCGGTGAGCTTGGCGTTGATCGGTCCTTTGCCGTCGATCGGCGCACCCAGCGAATTGACCACCCGGCCGAGCAGCTCGGGGCCGATCGGCACCGAAAGAATCTTGCCGGTGCACTTGACCGTGTCGCCCTCGGTGATGTGTTCGTACTCGCCCAGAATCACCGCGCCGACCGAATCGCGCTCGAGGTTGAGCGCCAGACCGTAGGTGTTCTTCGGGAATTCCAGCATCTCGCCCTGCATCACGTCCGACAGACCGTGGACTCGGCAGATGCCGTCGGTCACTGACACGACGCTGCCCTGTGTGCGCATCTGCACGCCGGCGTCCATGTTCTGGATCCGGTTTTTGATGAGTTCCGAAATTTCGGACGGGTTGAGTTGCATTTTTGAAGCTCCTTAAGCTTTCAGTGCGGTCTCGAGCGCAGCGAGCTGCGCACGCGCGGAACCGTCGATAACCTTGTCGCCGATCACGATCTTGACGCCGCCGATGAGGGATTTGTCGACGCTGACGCGGGCCCTCACTTTGCGGCCGGTTTTCTTCTCCAGCCTGGCCACCAGGTCGGCGACCTGGGCCGCTTCCATCTCGAACGCGGTCGTGACCTCTGCTTCGACCACGCCCTCGCGCTCGTTCTTCAGCACCTCGTACTGCGTACGTATTTCCGCGAGCACATCCAGGCGACCGTTTTCTGCCAACACCCGCACGAAATTCTCGCTCTCACCCGTGAGTTTTCCGGACAGGATGGCAAGGAACAGTCCGGCGATCTTGGCGGCAGAAAAATTCGGGTCACCAATCGCCGCACGCACCCGCGCATCGGCCGCCACCGCAGACAAATTAGCGAGGGTCGCCGACCAGTCGGCGAGCGCGCCTTTGGCATCGGCCAGCCTGAAAGCGGCTTCCGCGTAAGGACGCGCGATGGTGCTGGGTTCCGCCATCGTCCTTGCCTAAGGTTTCTCCAGGGTTTTCACAGTTGCTTCTTGATCCCGTCCAGTAGCTCGGCGTGCGCCTTGGCGTCCACCTCGCGGCGCAGGATTTTCTCCGCCCCGGCCACGGCCAGTGCGGCGACCTGCTCGCGCAATTGCTCGCGCGCGCGCGACGCCGCTTGCTGGATGTCGGCCTTGGCAGCAGTTTTTTCGCGCTCGCCTTCCGCCTTAGCGACGGTCTTCGCTTCCTCGATCACCTGCGCGCCACGTTTTTCCGCCTGGCCGACGATCTCGGCGGCGCGCACGCGCGCTTCCTGGATCGTCTGCTCGGTCTGCTTGCCCGAAACCTCGAGCGACTTCCTGCCCTGCTCGCCGGCAGCCAAACCGTCAGCAATCTGCTTCTGGCGCGCCTCGATCGCCCGCAACATATGCGGCCAGATAAATTTCGCGGTAAAGATGATGAACGCGAAAAAAACCAGCGCTTGGGCAAACAGCGTGGCGTTAATGTTCATGGCGCCCCCCTCAAGATCTGCTCGGCTCGGCGGTCTTTAGCGAAACGCACTGGCCAGGGGATTGGCGAAAGCAAAGAACATCGCAATGCCGAGGCCGATGATGAAAGACGCGTCAATCAGACCGAGCAGCAGGAACACCTTGCCCTGCAATGAATCCGTCAGTTCGGGCTGGCGGGCGGCGGCTTCAAGGAAGCGGCTGCACATGATGCCCACGCCGATGCAAGCGCCGAGCGCTCCCAGGCCGACCATCAGGCCGATGCCGATGCCGGTGTAGGCTTGCACCATCGCCAGAAGTTGAAGTTTTTCCATGGTTTATTTCCTTTTCTATACGTGAAGACGGTTGTGCCGGGGATCAGTGATGTTCGTGCGCCATTGAGATGTAGACGATCGTGAGCATCATGAAAATGTACGCTTGCAGCAACACGATCAAGATGTGAAAAATCGCCCAGCCCAGGCCTAGTAAAACGGAAACGATAAAGCCGCCGAAATAGTCCTGTGCAAAGGAGCTGTTGGCTGCCCACATCCACAACAGCAGGAACAGGATTTCCCCCGCATACATATTGCCGAACAGTCGCAGCGAATGGGACAGCGGCTTCGAGATGTACTCGACGCAATTGAAAAGAAAATTGGCCGGCCACAGCAGCGGGTGACCACCGAACGGTGCGCAAAACAATTCGTGTATCCAGCCGCCCAGCCCCTTGGCCGCGATCGAGAACCAGATCATCATCGCGAACACCGAAAGCGATAGCGCAAACGTCGTATTCACGTCAGCCGTGGGTACGATCCGCCACGCGTGCACGCCGATCAGGCCAAACGCGGCGGCGACCCAGTCGGCGGGAAGAAAATCCATCGAGTTCATCAACACGATCCAGACAAACACCGTCAGCGCCGCCGGCGCAATGAATTTATTGCGATCGCCGTGATGAAAAATGCCCTTGACCTGGTCGTCGATAAAACCGATCAGTAGTTCGACGAAAGCCTGGCGCTTTCCAGGCACGCCTGCGGTCGCGCCACGCACCACCCACCAAAGCAGCCCCAGACCGATACTGCCGAGCAGCACCGCGGTGACTACAGAATCAACATTGATGCTCCAAAAGCCTCCGCCCTCCGCTGGCTTGGTGAAGAAGCCAAGGTGGTGCTCGATGTACTCAGTCGCGGATTTGTATTGTGTCGCCATTGCAGAATGCTATTTGTACTCGCGAACAAAAAACGCCATTGAAAACAGCAATATCGTTACAAAAAACGATCCGAAAAACGCCAGCGCGACGACCTCGTCATACAACATCAGTACCGCCCACAACAGGATCACGACCAAACCGATCTTGAGGGCCTCGGCCAGCAAGGCAGCGATCAGGACCCCCCCGGCAGACTGCGTCTTTCCCCTTGCCGCAACGATCGCGGCCACCCCGCCTGCACACACGCTCACCGCGCCTCCCAAGACCGCCGACCAAGCGCCGTGCACCCCGCCAAAAATCCAGGCCAAAAGCGCCAGCGCCGCGGTGGCCATCAACTGCCACGAGAGTACGGTGCCGATCGGCTTGCTCAGAAAGCGGGGGCTAGCGTTCACCTTGCCCACTTCCTGAAAAAGGCCCGAATTATATTGGGTACGTACACTGTGGGTCAACGTGCTGCGGCGCAAAACTCGGTCCGCGTCCGTGGCCAGAGTTGCAACAACATCAACGCAGTTTCTTCAACAACTGATCCAGGTGATCGAGTCCCGAATAGCTGACGACGATCGTGCCGCTGCCCTTGCGCCCCGGACGAATCTGGACCGTGGTTCCCAACTGCTGCGAGATTTCTTCCTCCAGTCGGGCCAGATCACGGTCTGTCTTTTGCTTGCGGTGGAGGGCCGGTCCACGCACTAAGCGCGCGGCCAGGGCTTCGCTTTCCCGCGCTGACAAACCCCGGGCGACAATGCGGTTCGCCGCCTCGATCTGGCGTGCACCCTCGAGGACCAGTAGCGCGCGCGCATGACCCATCTCCAGGACTCCCTGCATCAACATCGCCTGCACCGGCTTAGCAAGTTTCAGCAGGCGCAGCAGGTTGGTGGTGGCGCTGCGCGAGCGGCCAACCGCCTCGGCAGCCTGCTCGTGGGTCATGCGGAATTCTTCGATCAGGCGCTGCAAGCCGGTGGCTTCCTCGAGCGGGTTCAAATCCTCGCGCTGGATGTTCTCGATCAGCGACATGGCCAGCGCCGCATTGTCCTGCACCTCGCGCACCAGCACCGGCACCTCGGTGAGCCCCGCGAGCTGCGCGGCGCGCCAGCGGCGTTCGCCGGCGATCAGTTCGTATTGCTTGTCACCCAGGGGCCGCACCAGCAGCGGCTGCATTAATCCCTGCGCCCGTATCGAGGCTGCGAGTTCGGCCAGCGCCTGCTGGTCCATCCGGGTGCGTGGCTGGTATTTGCCAGGCCGGATAGCCCCTACCGGCAAGGACGCCACAGCGTCCGTACGCGGTGCGTCGTCGTCGTCGCCGAGCAGAGCAGCGAGGCCGCGGCCAAGCCCCTTGGGTTTGCTCATGAATACCCTCTGAGGATTTCCTCAGTTAGAGCGACGTATGCTTGAGCGCCTTTCGAGGTTTTATCCCAGATCACCGCCGGGGCCCCGTAGCTCGGCGCTTCCGCCAAGCGCACGTTGCGCGGCACCAGGGTGCGATAAACCTTGTCGCCGAAGTGCTGTTCCAACTGCTGGGAAACCTGGTGTGCCAGCGTATTACGCGCATCGAACATAGTGCGCAGCAGACCGGCGATCTCGAGCCGTGGATTGAGATTAGCGCGCACCCGCTTGATGGTACTGACCAGATCGGATAGCCCCTCCAGGGCGTAGTACTCGCACTGCATCGGGATCAGCACCTGCTCGGCGGACACGAAGGCATTCACCGTGAGCAAGCTGAGCGAGGGTGGGCAATCAATCAGGATGAAATCGTATTCTCCGGCCAGCCGGTCGAGCGCGTCGCGCAGCCGGCTTTCGCGATTCGGCAGTGACACCAGCTCCACCTCCGCGCCCGCCAGTTCGCGGTTGGCGGGAATGAGGTCGTAGCCGCTGTCCACGCGCATGCGTATGTTCGATACCTCCCCCAGCCCGAGCAGAACGTGATAGATGGTGCGCTCCTGCTTAGTCTTGTTGACGCCGCTACCCGTGGTCGCGTTGCCCTGCGGATCCAGGTCCACCAGCAGCACGCGACGGCCGGATTGCGCCATACCGGCCGCGAGATTGACGCTGGTGGTCGTCTTGCCGACGCCACCCTTTTGATTCGCGATCGCCAATATGCGCGCCATGCTCAGGAACCGACCCGGCACAGCACCAGATGCCGCTCGGCCTCGAGCAGCGGCACTTTGAGACGCCTGACCTCGTGGCAATCGCAATCAGCCGGTACCTGCGCCAATTCGTCGCGCGGGTAAGCGCCTTTCATGGCGACGAGTACGCCCGAGGGCGCGGCAAGATGGCGGCAGTGGGCGAGGAAATCAACCAGGCTGGCAAAGGCGCGGGAAATCACCACCGCGAAGCCCTCTGCGGGACGCCAATCCTCAGCGCGCCCTACATGCACCGTTGCATTGCTCAGCCCAAGTTCGATCACAGCCTGACGCAGGAACGCCCCCTTCTTTTCGCTGGTGTCGTTCAGGGTAACGCGCCGGGCGGGTTCAGCGATCGCGATCGGAATGCCGGGCAGGCCCCCGCCCGAGCCAACGTCCACCAGTGTTCCCCTGCACTCAGACAAATCATGCAGCACCGAGAGTGAATCCAGTAAGTGATGACTCACCGCTTGCAGCGGATTGCGGATTGCGGTGAGGTTATAGGTCTGGTTCCACTTCGCCAGTAATCCCAGATAAGCCATCAGTTTTTCGGACGCCCCCGACGGCAGCTCGAGTGCGAGTTCATCCAGCCCGCGCTCGAGAGCAACCTGTGGGGTCATGCTGTGTTCTTGTGTCGTTGATCCTGCTTGCCGGCCATGGCGCGGGCGCGCTTCAGATGCACCAGGAGTAGCGAGACCGCGGCAGGGGTTATTCCCGAAATGCGTGCGGCCTGGCCAATCGTTTGCGGTCGCTGACGCGACAAGGTTTGACGCACCTCGGTGGATAGGCCGCGCACTTGGGCGTAATCAAGGTCCAGTGGCAGGACTGTCGATTCCTGCCCCTCCCGCCGATTGACCTCCTCCTGCTGACGCACGATATAGCCCTGATATTTCGCCTGAATTTCGACCTGATCGGCGACTACTTGATCCTGAATCCCCTTTCCGAATGCCGGTATTATAGAAAGCGAGTGATAACTTACATTTGGTCGACGCAAAAGTTCGTGCAGCGTATGCTCGCGTTCAATGGGCTGGCCCAGCACCTGTTCGGCAATCTCCGGCGACAAGGTACGCGGATTGACCCAGGTGGATTTCAAGCGCTCGGTTTCGAGGGCGATGGCATCCCGCTTGCGGCTGAATGCATCCCAGCGGGCGTCATCCACAAGGCCGAGCCGGCGTCCGATCTCCGTGAGCCTCAGGTCGGCGTTGTCCTCGCGCAGCATCAGACGATATTCGGCCCGGCTGGTGAACATGCGGTAAGGCTCTGTGACGCCGCGTGTGATGAGATCGTCTACCAGCACACCCAGGTAAGCCTCGTCGCGGCGCGGGCACCAGGCTGGCTTGTCCTGCGCCTGCAAGCCTGCGTTCAGGCCGGCGAGCAGACCTTGAGCAGCCGCTTCTTCATATCCGGTGGTGCCATTGATCTGGCCGGCCAAAAACAGCCCGGCGATGGTCTTAGTCTGCAACGAGGATTGCAGATTGCGTGGATCGAAATAGTCGTACTCGATTGCGTAGCCGGGACGCAACAGGTGCGCGTTCTCCAGGCCGCGGATCGAACGCACCAACGCCAGCTGAACGTCGAAAGGCAAGCTGGTGGAAATGCCATTCGGGTAAATCTCGCTGGTGGTCAGTCCCTCGGGCTCGAGGAATATCTGATGCCCGGTCTTGCCCGCGAAGCGGTGGATCTTGTCCTCGATGGACGGGCAATAGCGCGGGCCGACGCCCTGGATGACGCCGGTGAACATCGGCGAGCGGTCGAGACCGCCACGGATGATTTCGTGGGTGCGTTCGTTGGTATGCGTAACCCAGCACGGTAACTGCCGGGGATGCATGTCGCGCCGGCCGAGGAATGAGAACACCGGCTCGGGAACATCCCCCGACTGGGTTTCCATGACCGAAAAATCGATCGTGTTACCGTCCAGCCGTGGGGGGGTACCCGTTTTCAGGCGACCGACCGGCAGCTTCATTTCCCGCAAGCGCGCCGCTAGGGTGATCGAGGCCGGGTCGCCCGCTCGTCCAGCTTGATAGTTCTGCAAGCCGACATGAACCAGACCGGATAGGAAGGTACCTGCGGTGAGCACGACAGTGCGGCCTCGGCAGCGCAGCCCGATCTGGGTCACCACGCCGACCACCCGATCGCCTTCGAGCAAAATATCTTCTACCGCTTGCTGGAACACTGTCAGGTTCGGCTGCTTTTCGAGACGGCTACGGATGGCCTGTTTGTACAGCAGACGATCGGCCTGGGCCCGCGTGGCCCGCACGGCGGGCCCCTTGGAAGAGTTGAGCGTACGGAACTGGATTCCAGCTTCGTCGGTAGCGAGCGCCATTGCCCCGCCAAGGGCGTCCACTTCCTTTACCAGATGACCTTTACCTATCCCCCCGATGGAGGGATTGCACGACATCTGGCCGAGGGTCTCGATGCTGTGGGTGAGCAACAGCGTTTTACAGCCGAGGCGAGCCGCGGCGAGCGCAGCTTCGCACCCGGCATGGCCGCCGCCAATCACAATTACGTCGAATTCAGTCGGAAATTGCATGGGGATGGCGCTGCGCGGCGAATGATACGTGATTGTTCCACGTGAAACCAGACGCCCGGACGCTAGGGTTTTGTTTCACGTGGAACAATTGATTCTAGCGCAATGCTGCGTCGCAGCATAGGAGGTTGGTGTGAGACAATTCGACCCCCTCTAGTCGCACCCGGTCCGGCACTTCCGTGATCTCACTTGCCCGCTATTCGGCCCTGCTGATGCAGCCGGCCCTGCGCTCGACGATCGTCGCCTCCGCACTCGGGCGCTTGCCGATCGGCATCACGGGCCTGGCGATCTTGATGCTGGCGCAGGACAGGACCGGGTCTTACGGCAGCGCTGGGGTAATCGCGGCCTGCTATGTGGCCGGCCTGGCCTGCGTGGCGCCAGTGCTGGGCCGTTTGATCGACCTCTACGGTCCCAGGCCGACGCTGCTTTGCTGCGCGCTCGCTTTTCCCTCCGCCCTAACGGCCCTGGTGGTGGCATTGTCCACGCCGGCCCCGCTGTGGCTCGCGTACACACTGGCCGCAGCTGCAGGCGCCTGCTTTCCGCCGATCACAGTGTGCATGCGAACCTTTTTCAAGCAGCGCTTGAAGGAGAATGCGCTGCTTGCCACGGCTTATTCGCTGGAGTCGGTGCTGATCGAACTGATCTTCATACTCGGCCCGGTGCTGGTGGCGATATTCGTTGCCCTCGCTACGCCCGCGGCCGCGGTGCTGTTCGCCGCTGCCTGCGGCTGTGCGGGCACCTTGCTCTTCCAGCACTCGCCAGCGCTACGGCAATGGCCAATAGCAGAGCGCTCGCCCCTCGGCTCCCTCAGCCAGCCGTATGGCCGCGCTAGCTTGTTCGGGCCGCTTGTGGAACCCGGTTTCGTGCCGCTGCTGGCCGTGATCGTCTGCTATGCGTCCGCCTTCGGCCTGGTGGAGATCGGCACCATCGCTTACGCCACTGAAGCGCACGGCCCAGCGCTCGCCGGGGTACTGCTCGGCATCATGAGCATCGGCAGCGCAGCCGGCGGCCTGGTTTACGGCAGCCGCAGTTGGCGCCTGCCGCTGGCGCGACAATTTCCCATCATGCTGGGGTTGATGGGTTTGGGCGTAGCGCCCCTGGCGCTGTGGTCACCGGTATGGGCATTTGGCCTCTGGTGCCTGCCTGCGGGCGTGGCGATGGCGCCCGCGCTGATCATGCAGTCGATGCTGGTGGCGGGAAACTCCCGGCCTGAGCACTCGACCGAGGCGTTCACCTGGTCGACGACCGGACTACTCGCCGGGGTTGGCCTTGGACTGACGGGAGGCGGCGCCTTGCTCGAGTACGCGCGCTCGCCAGCGGTATTCGCCGCAGCGGCCGCGATATCGCTGGCGGCTGGAGCGCTGGCCCTGCGGCTGGTGAATAAAGTCTAAGCGGCGAGCTTCTGATGCAGGCTGCCGCGGCGCACTTCCAGGTCCGCCGGCAGGTGGCCGGCGAGCTTGCTGAAGAGTTCGTCGTGCCACTTCAACTCCTCACCCCAGGCTTGTTGATCCACGCGCGAGATCTCTTCGTAACGCGCGCGATCAAACCGTTCCAGCCCCGACCAATCGAGATCTTGGTAGCGTGGCATCACGCCCAGCACTGTTTCCACGCCTTGGGCGCGGCCGGCACAACGCTCAACGATCCACTTCAGCACGCGCATGTTCTCGGAGAAGCCGGGCCAGACAAATTTGCCGTTCGCATCCTTTCTAAACCAGTTGACGCGAAAAATTCGCGGCGGGCGAGACACTGCCTTGCCGACCTTCAGCCAGTGCGAGAAATAGTCGCCCATGTGATAACCGCAGAAAGCGAGCATCGCCATCGGATCGCGCCGCACCACGCCGACCTTGCCGGTGATCGCGGCCGTGGTCTCCGAACCCAGCGTGGCCCCCATATAAACGCCATCCTCCCAGCTCGGCGCCTCGACCACCAGGGGCACAGTCGAAGAGCGCCGACCGCCGAATAGGAACGCCGAAATCGGTACCCCCTTGGGATCTTCCCAGCGCGCGTCCATCGAGGGACACTGCGAAGCTGCAACCGTGAAGCGTGCGTTCGGATGCGCCGCCTTGCGGCCCACGCCCTCCTCCGGCGTCCAGTCCTGGCCTTGCCAGTCGATCAGCCGCGCGGGCGGCTCCCGGGTCATGTCCTCCCACCACACGTCGCCGTCGGGCGTCAACGCCACGTTGGTGAAAATGACGTTGGCGCGCAGGGTTTTCATGGCGTTCGGATTGGTTGCCTCCGAAGTGCCGGGCGCCACCCCGAACAGGCCTGCCTCCGGATTGATAGCGTAGAAACGGCCATCGGCGCCCGGTTTGATCCAGGCGATATCCTCGCCGATGGTAGTTACTTTCCAACCGGCAAAAGCCGCCGGCGGAATCAGCATCGCGAAGTTGGTTTTACCGCAAGCGCTCGGAAACGCCGCCGACACATAGTGCTTCTCGCCCTGCGGGGATTCGAGCCCAAGGATCAGCATGTGCTCCGCGAGCCAGCCTTCGTCGCGCGCCATGACGGAAGCGATGCGCAACGCCAGGCACTTCTTGCCCAGCAGCGCGTTGCCGCCGTAGCCAGAGCCGAACGACCAGATCTCCCGGGTCTCGGGAAAATGGACGATCCACTTTTCCTTCTCGTTGCACGGCCAGGCGACATCCTTCGCCCCGGGCGCCAACGGCGCACCTACCGAATGCACGCAGGGAACGAAAGCACCATCCGCGCCGAGATGCTCAATCACCGCGCGGCCCATGCGCGTCATCAGCTTCATGTTGACCACCACGTAAGCCGAGTCGGAGAGCTCGACGCCGATCTGCGCTATGTGGGAACCAATGGGGCCCATGGAAAACGGCACCACGTAAAGCGTGCGTCCGCGCATGCAGCCATCGAATAAGCGCCCAAGCGTGGTACGCATCTCGGCTGGGTCTACCCAGTTGTTGGTCGGCCCGGCGTCATCCTTGCGGGTGGAACAGATGAAGGTGCGGTCTTCCATACGCGCCACATCCGTAGGATGCGAGCGTGCGAGGTAGCTCCCCGGGCGCAGCTTCTCGTTCAGTTTGATAAAAGTGCCGCCTGCCACCAACTCAGCACACAAGCGGTCGTACTCAGCCTGCGAGCCGTCGCACCAGACCACCCGCTCGGGCTTGGCCAAGCGCGCCATTTCAGCCACCCACTCGCGCAGCTTGCGGTGGCGGACCCAGTCTGGGACTGCGGACAAATCGGCCTGGGGAGAACAGCGGTCGTTCATCAAGGGTGCTCCTGAAAACGAAACGGCCCTAGGACAACACTCGGGCCGATGGAATTCTCTAGGCGGCAGATTTTACCGCGCCTCGCGGGCACCCGCTGGGAGTGTAAATTTCCATTAAATATCAAAATGATAGTCAATAACAGGGACGCGCCACTTATTTGCCGATGCAGAAGCGGGCGAAGATCTCTCCCAGCAAATCATCGGCGCTGAGGCGACCCGTGATCTCGCCTAGCGCCTCCTGTGCGAGGCGCAGCTCCTCCGCGAAGAACTCCCATTGGGCAACCTGCAAAACAGCCGCGTCCAGGTGGGTGCGCGCCGTCGCCAGTGCGCGCAGATGCCGCTCGCGCGCCAGGAACACGGTTTCACCACGTGAACTCCAGCCTGCCGCTTCCAACACTGCCGCGCGCAGCGCCTCGAGCCCGGCGCCGGTCTTCGCTGATACGTAGACCTCGTTGCCCTGCCTGCCAGCCACGGCGCCTGGAACCAGATCGACCTTATTGACAACATTGATCTTTGTCGCCGCCTCGGGCAGCGGTCCTTGCGGCGCTTCCAGCTTGCCGGCTTCGAGAATCACCAGCACCACATCGGCGCGCGCCATTTCCTGACGGGTTCGCGCCATGCCGAGTTGCTCGACTTCATCTTGCGACTCGCGCAGCCCCGCGGTATCCACCACCACGATCGGCACGCCCTCGATCTGGATCGATTCGCGCAGCGCATCGCGCGTGGTCCCGGGCACCGCCGTGACGATCGCCCGTTCCGCGCCCGCCAGTCGGTTGAGCAGGCTCGACTTACCGACATTGGGCCGGCCCGCGAGAACCACGTGGATGCCGGTGCGCAACAGGCTTCCCTGCCGGCTTTTCACCAGCACCTCCTCAAGTGCGGCGCGCAGCTGTGCAAGGCGGCGACTGGCGTCATCGCGATGCAAAGAGTCCACCTCCTCGTCCGGGAAATCGAGCATCGCCTCGGTAAGCGCCCGCAATTCGGTCAGTCCCGCGACCAGGCCCGCGATGACTGCGGAGAAATCACCGCCGAGCGATCGCAAAGCCGAACGCGCCGCCTCGCGGCTCGCGGCATCGATCAGGTCGGCCACTGCTTCGGCCTGCGCCAAGTCGAGCCTACCGTTGAGAAACGCGCGCCGGGTGAATTCTCCCGGCCCGGCAAGACGGGCGCCGGCGTCGAGCACCGCCCCGAGCACCAAATGCGTGACTACCGGTCCGCCATGCCCCTGTAATTCGAGAACTTCGTCACCGGTATAGGAATGCGGCGCTTGAAAATACAAGGCCACGCCCTCATCCACGCGCTCGCCTTGCGCGTCACGAAAAGAACGCAAAACCGCCTTTCTGGATTCCGGCAGCCCCCCGATCAGCGCCCGCGCGATCTCCGGGACCTTCGGGCCAGCCACTCGAACGATGCCAATGCCGCCACGACCGGCCGGGGTGGCTACAGCAGCGATGGTATCCGGGATACTCTCACCGCTTGGCATGGGCAGGTTTGTCGCGGTCGAACATGCGCTGGATCTGCCATTGCTGAAGGATGGAAAGAATATTGTTGACCAGCCAGTACAACACCAGCCCAGCCGGGAAGAAAAAGAAAAATATGCTGAAGATGAATGGCATGTACTTCATCACCTGCGCTTGCACCGGATCTGGCGGCACCGGATTAAGGCGCGTCTGGATGACCATCGTCAGGGTCATCAACACCGGCAATACGTAGTACGGGTCCAGCGCCGACAGGTCCTGGATCCAGAGCATGAACGGCGCGTGGCGCAATTCGATCGCGGCCAGCAGCACCCAGTAAAGCGCGATGAACACCGGTATCTGGACCAGGATCGGGAAGCAGCCGCCCAGCGGATTGATCTTCTCGGTCTTGTAGAGCTCCATCATCGCCTGGTTCATCTTGGCGCGGTCGTCGCCGTACATCTCCCGGATCTTGGTCATGCGCGGGGTGACCAGTTTCATCTTCGCCATCGACTTGTAGCTGGCGGCGGAAAGCGGGAAAAAGACCAGCTTGATCAGCACGGTCAACAGGACGATCGCCACGCCCCAGTTACTGCTCAGTCCGTGGAATTTCTCCAGCAGCCAAAACAGCGGCCAGGCGATGATCGTCAGCCAGCCGTAATCGACCACCAGATCGAAGCCAGGAGCAACCTCCGCCAAGCGGTTCTGTTCCTGGGGCCCGACGTAAAGCGGCACCGACACGGTAGCGCTGGCGCCGGGAGCGATCGCACCGGCAGGGATCAGCGCACGACCCGCATAGGTGCCGTCGGCGCGTTTTTCGACTGCATACTCGCGTGCGACCTTGGCCGCCGGCAGCCAAGCGGCGACAAAGTAGTGCTGCACGTAGGCGAGCCAGCCATTGTTACTTTGTTTGAGGAAATCCGTCTTGCCCTTGTCGATATCGGTCAGTTGCGCTTTCTCGAACTTCTTCTCTTCGCTATAGACCGCATAGCCGTTAAAGCTCTGCGCGCCGAAGGTCGAAGCCACTGCGTTGGCGTCCGCCGAGGACTTGCCGTCATGGGTGAGCTGAAAATAAGCATACGGCGTCAGCGCTACGGCGCTGCTATTGCTGATCTCCAGCGCGACGTCGATCACGTAGCTATCGCGCTTGAAGCGGTAAATCTTGGTTACCGAAAGGCCCTCTTTCCCCTGCGCACTGAGCCGCACCTCAACCGTCTCTTGACCGTCCAGCAAGGTGGTATTCCCCGGCAGTACGCTCCAGAGGGTGCGGTGATTCGGTCCACCCTCGCCGGTCAGTCCGCTTTGCGCCTCATAGCGATGTTCGGGCCCCAGCAGGACCAGATTCCTGGCTGAACCCTTAGCGTCTTTGTGCTTCAGAAGCTCGACCTGCCTCAGCGTAGCCCCAAGCGTGTCGATCTCGGCAATCATCAGGTCGGTACGCACCACGATGGCTGCGCTTTTCGCCTCTGGCGCGGCGGCGCCGGGAACGCTGCCATTAGCGGCGGGCGCTGGCAACGCGGCACTAGCGGACTTGCTCGCCGGCGTAGGCACCGTAGTCGTCGACACTTGCGCCTGCGGCGCTGGCTTCGGTCGATGCTCTTTTTCCCAGGCATCCCACAGCATCAGCAGCGAGAAACCGAAGATAAAAAAGAGTATCAGGCGCTGGGTATCCATTATTGATGTCCTTGCAATGTCCCGCGCGCAGTAGATTTCACAGCAGTCTTCACATCCGGCACCAGATCAAGGCCACCTGCGTGCCATGGCCCACAGCGACAGAGTCGGCCAGCCGTCATCCATCCCCCGCGCCAGGCGCCGTGATCCAGCAGCGCCTGTTCGGCATAGGCCGAGCAGTTCGGATGGAACCGGCAGGCCGGTGGCAGCAGGGGACTGATGAAATATTGGTAGGCGCGAACCAACATCCACAGCAGGTCCTTCGGTGTCACGCTCATTGCCTCAACCCCGAGAAAAATTCGCGGAGCCGCGCCCGCATTGCCGCGCCTGGCCTGGCCCCATAGGGCGGGCGCACCAGCAGGTCCAGCGCGCCCAGGGCCGCCTGTTCCATACGGAACGCCTCGCGAATACAGCGTTTGATGCCATTGCGCACGGTCGCCTTTGCCGCGTGTTTGCGTGAGATAAGGATGCCAAGCCGTGGCGGACCTTCTGCGCGCGCCAGGAAGAACAGCGTATAACCTGAGCGACTCTTGCGCGATCCCTCGCGCAGCAGGCGCTCGAAATCGGCCTTCCTGGCAAGCCGCTTTTTCGCGCCTAGCCCGTAACCTGACTGCTGTAGCTGCTTGAATGTCCCCAGCACGCCAGGCGCAGGCCTACACGGCGAGACGCTTGCGTCCCTTTGCCCGCCGTGCGCGCAGCACCGCGCGCCCGCTCGCTGTGCGGCTGCGCACCAGAAAACCATGCGTTCGCGCGCGCCGTGTCTTGGATGGTTGGTAAGTTCGCTTCTGCTTCATTGGCCCGCTCGATCGGAAAAAGGGCGGTATTAGAGCCTGCGCGCCGAGGCCTTGTCAAATCTACTTTTTTTGTTGCCGGTCCTGTGGATAAGGCGATTAGGAAAGGTTAAAATTAAATCCAGCGGGCGCCTTCAAAAAAGCCTGCGCAAAGCCTCCAACCCAGCGCGCAAGGAATCCGCTCCAAGATGCACAATCTCTGGCACGCTTGCCTGCGCCGTCTGGAGCAGGAAGTGCCCGTGCAGCAGTTCAGCACTTGGATCCGCCCTCTGTCGCCAGTCTCTGGCGCGGCGGATTCCGGCGCCCTGATCCTGACCGCGCCCAACCGGTTCGTGCTGGAGTTGGTGCGCGAGCGTTTCTTTGCCCGACTCGTGCGCCTTGCCGCCGAACTGGGCGGCCGCGAGATCGACGTCAAACTGGTTCTTGCCCCCGCCCCTCCTTCGGTTGCTGATACTCCCCGGCGGACGCCCGCACCGGTCGGCCATCGCCCCGCTACCGCTGCTGCGCCACCAGAGCGCACACGGCTGAACAACAACTTCAATTTCGGCAACTTTGTCACCGGCAAGGCCAATCAGTTGGCGCGTGCTGCCGCCTTGCAGGTAGCCGAGAACCCGGGCATCTCATACAACCCCCTGTTCATCTATGGCGGCGTCGGTTTGGGCAAGACTCACCTGGTACAAGCTATTGGTAACCATTTGTGCAAACTACGCCCGCAAGCACGGGTCCGCTACACCCATGCCGAACAGTACGTCACCGACGTGGTACGCGCCTACCAGCAGAAATCCTTCGAAGAATTCAAGCGCTACTACCATTCACTGGACCTGCTGCTGATAGACGACATTCAGTTCTTCTCCAACAAGGAGCGCACCCAGGAGGAGTTCTTCTATGCTTTCAATGCGCTGGTTGAAGGCCAAAAACAGATCGTGATCACCTGCGATACCTACCCCAAGGAAATCGCCGGCATGCAAGAGCGGCTGATCTCGCGTTTCGGTTGGGGGCTGACCATGGCGATTGAGCCCCCGGAGCTCGAGATGCGCGTTGCCATCGTGCTGAAGAAAGCTGAAGCCGAGGCACAGAATCTGAGCGAAGACATTGCTTTCTTTATTGCCAAGCACATCCGTTCCAATGTGCGCGAACTGGAAGGCGCCTTAAAAAAAGTGTTCGCTTTTTCACGCTTCACGGGCCGCGAGCTATCGCTAGAACTCGCGCGCGAGGCGCTGCGCGACATCATTCACGTGGCGAATCGCCAGATCAACGTCGAAGGGATACAGAAGACCGTGGCGGAGTACTTCAAGATCAAGATCTCGGATATGCACTCGAAGCGCCGCAACCGGAACATCGCCCGACCGCGCCAGGTCGCCATGGCACTGGCCAAGGATCTCACCCAGATGAGCCTACCGGAGATCGGCGAGGCCTTTGGTCATCGCGATCACACCACTGTGCTGCACGCCTGCCGCACGATTGCGTCGCTGCGCCAAAAGGAAGTCGGCCTGAACCGGGACTACCATCTTCTCGAACAGGTACTCAAAGGGTGAAGTTGTGCAAATGGCTGGGATAGATTATGGATAAAGCCGCTTTTCCGGATTGCACCCAAAACGCCACACAAGGATACACAGCTTTCCGCACAGCTTACCCACGGCTTGCCAGATATCTAAGTTACTGATGAAGAACGTTTTTCTGGCTTATACAGGAATCACGGCAGCTCTATTAGTTGTTATTAGTTATATATAAAGAAAAGATACAACCATGGTCCTGATCAAAGCCAAACGAGACGAACTGCTCGGCCCACTAGCCGCCGCCAGCGGCATCATTGAACGACGTCATACTTTGCCGATCCTGTCCAACGTCCTTATCGAATGCGCCGGCGGCTCACTTTCATTTCTCGCTACCGATATCGAAATACAGATTACGTCGCGCGCTTCGGTCGAGCCTACTGGCGAGGCACGTTCGGTGACTGTGGGAGCGCGCAAGATCGTGGACATCCTCAGGGCGCTACCCGAGAGCGCCGAAGTCACGCTGCAGCAGCAGGATAAGAGATTGCTAGTCAAAGCGGGCAAGAGCAAGTTCGTGCTACAGACATTGCCGGCGGAGGATTTTCCTCGACTGGCGAAGCCGCTAGGCGAGGTCACGTGTTTTTCACTGAAGCAAAAGGAATTTCGCAGACTACTCGGTCTGGTGCAGTATTCGATGGCGCAGCAGGACATCCGTTACTACCTGAACGGCCTCCTGATGGTGGTGGAAGATAAAACCCTGAAGCTGATCGCTACCGATGGCCACAGGCTAGCGTTTGCTTCTATGGCGCTCGATGTCGAATTACCGCGGCAAGAAGTAATCGTGCCGCGTAAGAGCGTTCTTGAACTCGGAAAACTCCTCTCTGACAGCGACGCTGAAGTCCGCATTGAGCTTTCAACAACCCAGGCCCGCTTCGCTTTCGGCGCGGTGGAACTGGTGTCGAAACTCATCGACGGCAAGTTTCCGGATTACACGCGGGTGATACCGGTGGGTCACCAGAACCAGCTCTCGATAGACCGTGAAGTGTTACGTCAATCGCTGCGGCGAGCCGCGATTTTGTCGAACGACAAGTTCCGCGGCGTGCGCTGGGTTTTGAGCGAGGGCAGTCTGAAGATGATCTCCTCCAACACCGAACAGGAAGAGGCCGAGGAGACGCTCGAGGTCGATTACAAGGGCGATCCTATCGACATCAGTTTCAACGTCAATTATCTGCTTGACGTATTGGATAATGTTGCCGGCAGTGAGGTTGAATGCAGGTTCGGCGATGCAGCCTCCAGCGCACTGTTGAGTTTTCCCGCCGAGGCCGATTTCAGATACGTCGTCATGCCGATGAGAATCTAAAGGTGGGCGAAACCGAGAAACACGCGTCACCCTCGAACGGCTACGAAGCCGACAGCATCAAGGTCCTGAAGGGCTTGGAGGCGGTGCGCAAGCGTCCAGGAATGTACATCGGCGACACCTCCGATGGCACTGGGATGCACCACATGGTGTTCGAGGTGGTCGATAACGCGGTCGACGAGGCTCTCGCTGGCTACTGTGACGAGATTGTGTTGACCATACACACGGACAACTCCGTGTCGGTGTTGGACAACGGTCGCGGTGTCCCGACCGGCACCATGGAAGACGATGAACTCAAGCGTTCCGCCGCCGAGATCGTGATGACGGAACTGCACGCCGGTGGCAAATTCGATTCCAATTCCTACAAAGTATCTGGCGGCCTGCACGGGGTTGGCGTCTCAGTGGTAAATGCTTTGTCGGGATGGTTGCGACTCACCATCTGGCGCGACGGCAAGGTGCACCAGATGGAGTTCGCCGATGGTGCAGCGACTGGCCCACTGCGCGTCACCGGGACCTCTGAGAAGCGCGGAACGGAGGTGCATTTTCTCGCTTCGCGCAGTGTTTTCGGTGTGGTTGATTATCACTACGACATCCTGGCACGCCGTCTGCGCGAACTATCTTTCCTGAACAACGGCGTCAAGATCATGCTGGTGGATCAGCGCGCCGGCAAGCAGGAGAACTTCGCCTTTGGTGGTGGCGTGCAGGGGTTTGTCGAGTACATGAACCGCGCCAAGAACGTGCTCCACACCTCCGTGTTCCAGGGACAGGGAGAGAAGGACGGCATCATCGTCGATGTGGCGATGCAATGGAACGACTCCTACCAAGAGGGCGTGCTGTGCTTCACCAACAACATTCCGCAGAAGGACGGCGGCACGCACCTCACCGGCCTGCGCGCAGCGATGACGCGGGTGCTGAATAAGTACATCGAAGAACACGAACTCGCCAAGAAAGCCAAGGTGGAGACTACCGGCGATGACATGCGTGAAGGCCTGGCTTGCGTTCTGTCGGTGAAAGTTCCGGAACCAAAGTTTTCCTCCCAGACCAAGGAAAAGCTGGTTTCCTCCGAAGTGCGGCCGGTAGTGGAGGAAGTGGTCGCCGAAAAGTTGCGCCAGTTCCTGGAAGAGCGGCCGCAGGATGCGCGCCTCATTACGGCTAAGATTGTCGACGCAGCGCGCGCGCGGGAAGCCGCGCGTAAAGCACGCGAGATGACGCGGCGCAAGGGCCTGCTCGACGGCCTGGGTTTACCCGGCAAGCTCGCCGATTGCCAGGAAAAGGACCCGGCGCAATGCGAACTCTATCTGGTCGAGGGGGATTCGGCAGGCGGCTCGGCGAAGCAGGGACGCGACCGAAAATTCCAGGCGATTTTGCCATTGAAGGGCAAGATCTTGAATGTCGAGAAAGCGCGCTTCGACAAGCTGCTGGGCTCGGCCGAAATTGCGACCCTGATTACCGTCCTTGGCTGCGGCTTTGGCAAGGAAGAGTACAACCCCGAAAAACTGCGCTACCACCGCATCATTATCATGACCGATGCGGATGTGGACGGCTCTCATATCCGTACCCTGCTGCTGACGTTTTTCTATCGGCAAATGCCTGAGCTGGTCGAGCGAGGCCATATCTACATCGCGCAGCCGCCGCTCTACAAAGCCAAACTTGGCAAGGATGAGCGCTACCTCAAGGACGAACACGAACTGAACGAGTTTGTGCTGCGTCAAGCTCTGGTCGACGCAGAGCTGCATCCGGCAGTACGGCGCGAGCCGATCACCGGCGATACGCTGGCCGAACTTGCCAGGGCCTATCTGCTAGCCGAGGCGGTCATTGACCGCGTCTCACGCTGGATCGACCGCGACGTCCTGCTGGCCATGCTGCGCGGCGTGCAGGTCGACCTCGGTCGTCGAGAATCGGCCCAGGCCTCGGCCGAGGCGCTGGCTGCGGCGCTGCCGGGGAGTGGGATACGCGTAGCGGCCCATTTCGATCCCAAGACGGAGCGTTACCAGGCGCGCATCGAACGCGCACGGCACGGTAACGTGCGGGTGACTATGATCGACGCCGAATTCGTGCAATCCGGGGACTACGCTCAGATACGGCAGACGGCAGAGATGCTGCGAGGGTTGGTCGGCGCCGGGGCTTACATGCGACGCGGCGAGAAGAAATACCCGGTCAAAGATTTCGGTGACGCCATGCACTGGCTGCTGGCGGAAGTGCAGAAATCGGTGAACTTGCAGCGCTACAAGGGGCTAGGGGAGATGAACCCGGCGCAGCTCTGGGAGACCACCATGGATCCGAAAATCCGCAGGCTGCTCAGGGTGCAGATCGACGATAGCATTGCTGCCGATGAGATCTTCACCAAGCTGATGGGCGATGAGGTCGAGCCGCGCCGCGCGTTCATCGAAGCGAACGCCCTGGGCGTCAGGAACCTGGACGTATAGTAAATCGGTAAATCGGTAAATCGGGAGACCCGTCTCCCGCGCCTCAGGATCAGGCAGCGCGCTTTTTCTTGGCCGGTTTGGTCGGTTTGGTCGGCTTCGCTGATTTTTTGGCGACCGCTTTTTTCAATGCTTTCTCGGTAAGCGGTTTATCCACGGCGGGTTGTTTGGCTGCCGGCGGTTTGTCGGGTTTCTCCGCGCGCGGCAGGAATTCAAAGCCAATTTTTCCCTGTGGTGTCTTCACCAGGAAAGCTTTGAACTTGCGGTTCTTCTTCGACATGAAATCGGTCAGCAAATCGGTGCGCCCGCTGGCGAGGAGTTTTTGCATCTGCGCTCGCTCGACCGGCTGCTGCAGGATCATGCGGCCGGAACGAAAATCGCAACTGCGTTGCGGACCCACCGATTTTTCGCAAACATAAGACACGCTGTGTTCGAACACGCGAGCAGCGCACTTCGGACAGACGCCCAGTGTTTCCTGAGCGCTGAAATCGACCACTGCGTCGCTGTCCGACCCTGAACCCTGGCCAAAGTCGAATTCGATCCGGTAGTCATCGGTCAGCTTCAGCCCTGCTGAAAACGGCCGGCCCTGTTTACTGCGAAATCCGGTCAGCGGACCGATGAACTTATTGCTGACCAGTTCCGCAACCTCTTCCGGTGACCAATCACGCCCCAGCAGTACCGGCCAGATGTAAAACTCGCACGACTGGCACTGGAACTTGCGGTAGGTCTCCTGGATCAAGCCACCGCATTTCGGGCAGGGGGCCGTCACGGTGGCGAAGGACTCTTCCGGGATAGTTCCTGTCTTGATACGTGCGACCAGATCTCGCGCCACCTGCTGGATGTGTTCCATGAACTTTTCGCGCGGCAACTTCGCCTGCTCCATCTGCTTCAATTTGAATTCCCAGTCACCGGTCAGTTCAGGTGAGGTTATTTCATCGACGCCGAAGTGCCTGAGGGCGAAAAACAGGCGAAATGCTTTCCAGGTCGGCTTCAATTCACGGTTGAGTCGCTCGATGTACTTTTCATAGATCAGGCCCTCGATGACCGCTGCGCGCGTAGCCGGCGTTCCCAAGCCCTTCGCCCCCATCGCCTCGCGCAGATCATCATCTTCGACCAGCTTGCCGGCGCCCTCCATGGCGGAGAGCAGCGTAGCTTCATTGAAGCGGGCGGGCGGACGCGTCTGGTTGGCGCCCACTTTCACCTCCAGCGTTTTGACCTTCTCGCCCTGCACGATCACGGGAAGATTCACGGTCTCATCCTGCAGGCTCTTGCCATAAACGGTGAGCCAGCCGGGACTCTGCATGACGCGTCCGTCGGTTCTGAATTGTTCTTCGCCGACCACGGTAATGCGGGTGGTCTGCAAGAATTCCGCTGCGGGGTAAAAAACCGCGAGAAAACGGCGTACTACCAAGCCATACAATTTGGCTTCCGCCTCGCTGAGATTGCCGGGGGTTTGCAGCGTAGGGATGATCGCGAAGTGATCCGAGATCTTGGTGTTGTCAAAAATCCGCCGGTTTGGTTTTACCCAGCTGTTTTTGATGACTTGCTTGGCGAACGGGGCGAACTCAGATACGTGCGTGAGTGCCTCCATGGTTTTCTTGACCGTGGCGACGTAGTCCTCAGGCAGTGCGCGCGCATCGGTACGTGGGTAGGTGAGGGCCTTGTGCCGCTCGTAGAGTGACTGCGCAAGCGAGAGGGTTCCTTTCGCCGAAAAGCCGAAACGTCCGTTGGCTTCGCGCTGCAGGCTGGTCAGGTCGTATAACAGCGGCGAGGCTTGGGTCGAGGGTTTGGTTTCTTCGCTTGCCGTTGCCGGCTGTCCCGTGCAGGCAGCAGCGATCGCTTCGGCACGCTCGGCCTGCCAAAGGCGTTCCGCTTTGCGCTCGGGATCCTCGTCCTTCTTGAATCCCCGGTCGAGCCAGCGCCCGGCGTAGTCGCCGGCCTTGGCCCCAAAGCGGGCGTGTATCTCCCAGTAATCGCGCGGCTGAAAAGCGCGAATTTTCTCCTCGCGCTCGACCATGATCGCCAGCGTGGGTGTTTGCACCCGTCCCACCGTGGTGAGATAGAAACCGCCCTCCTTCGAATTGAAGGCGGTCATCGCGCGTGTGCCGTTGATGCCGACCAGCCAGTCGGCTTCCGAGCGCGACTTCGCCGCGTCGGCAAGCGGCAGCAGGTCGCGGTCCAGGCGCAGGGCCGCAAAACCGTCGCGGATGGCTGATTGCGTCATCGACTGCAGCCACAGCCGCTCGATCGGCTTTTTCGTTTTCGAGTATTGCGCGATGTAGCGGAAGATCAGTTCGCCCTCGCGGCCTGCGTCACAGGCGTTGACGATACCCGTCACCTCCTTGCGCTTGAGAAGTTTTAGCAGGACGTTCAGCCGGGCCTCACTCCTTTCGATCGGCGCCAGATCGAAATGCGGCGGCACCACAGGCAGATTGGCGAACGACCAGCGGCCCTTCTTGACATCGTGCTCGGGCGGCAGGGTAAGCTCCAGCAGATGCCCGACCGCGGAGGAGAGCAGGTACTCGTCGCTTTCGAAATACTCGCCGTGGCGCGTAAACCCGCCCATCGCGCGCGCGATGTCCGCGGCGACGGATGGTTTCTCGGCGATTATGAGTTTCTTCGACATGCGAGGGCGCGAAGGATACCCGCAAAGAGAGCGCCGCATCAACTCCGAGCAGTCAGCTCTGCGCAGTCAACGGAAGAGACTTCGATCCAGTCCTCAATTGAGTCTCTGATACAAACCCCCAGGCAAAACACTGATGCGCCCGGCAAGTTCCAGCCGCAGTAATTCGGCAGACACTCTTTGCGCCGGCACGCCGGCGCGTGCACACAGCGAGTCCACATCCACCGGGTCGTAGCCCATGCAAGCGAGCAGTGGTTCGTTGGCGTCGTCGGTTGATCTGAAGGCGAGCGCCTTCGCACCTGCAGGGGGGGCTGTCATCCCAGTGCGACGGAAGGCCGACAGCTCCGCGAGTACGTCTTCAGCCGACTCGACCAGCTTGGCCCCGGACTTGATCAGCGCATGACAGCCTTTCGACAGCGGCGAATGAATTGAACCTGGTACGGCGAATACTTCACGGCCCTGCTCGGCGGCGGCGTGCGCCGTGATGAGCGAACCCGAAGCCAGCGCGGC
>SHXK01000051.1 GCA_009693335.1 Betaproteobacteria bacterium
GGGCTGATCATCATCGGTCGTGAGATCGCGATTTCTGCCTTGCGCGAGTGGATGGCGGCCGTGGGGCAGGCCAAAAGCGTGGCGGTTGCTTTTGTCGGCAAGCTAAAAACGGTATTGCAGATGCTGGCAATTCCGCTCCTGCTTTTCGAAGATCTTCTTTTCGGGGTGATTGATTGCTATGCGCTCGGTACCGTGTTGATCTATGTCGCCACGCTTCTGACAGTGGTCTCGATGTTCTACTATCTGCGCCGCGCGCTGCCCCTGGATCAGGGCTGAGGTATAATTCGGGCCGTTTTTCGCGGGAGTAGCTCAGTTGGTAGAGCGCAACCTTGCCAAGGTTGAGGTCGAGAGTTCGAGACTCTTCTCCCGCTCCAATTCAGTCTCAGGAAGGTCGCCAGACCTTCCACGTATTTTGTCCGTGCAAGTTTCTCCGGCCGTGGGCGGGGTGGCAGAGTGGTCATGCAGCGGCCTGCAAAGCCGTGGACGCCGGTTCGATTCCGACCCCCGCCTCCAATTCAAGTGATCCTTTACTGAAGGCGGAGAGCTAGACGCCCGGGTGGCGAAACTGGTAGACGCAAGGGACTTAAAATCCCTCGGCCGCAAGGCCATGCCGGTCCGACTCCGGCCCCGGGCACCAGAGTGGGAAATACGCAGCTGCGCTCAGCGCAGTTTTTTCTTCTGCTTGCGGTCGGTCATGATTTTCTCGAAGCACTCGGCGCAGACCTCGCGCTTGTTCTTCACCCCTGGCAGGGTGCGGAAGGTGGCGCGCGGCCTCGAGTGTTGACCGTGGAAACAGTACTTGAGCGGGTTGAGATTGGGCATAGGTGAGTCGAATACTGTGCCAAGTCAGGAGTTTGCGCAATCAGCATTAAAACGCGGCCTGCTACCGTGTTGTACCCGTCGGCTACCAGTACGTCGGCTAGCAGTACCTTGACCGCTACGGCGTCGGCAGGGCAGTATTTGCCCTGCGCGCGGCAAACTCCTCACCGGCCCTGCGCGCCATTTTCCGGGGCTACCATGAGACACAGAGCCAGAACCACCGTGCCACGCATCGAACGCGCCGGCGAATGGCTGTACGAGGCGCACCGCAGGCGGGAACGGTTTACGGCTTTGCCCGCCGATCTGGCGCCGCGCGATGTCAGTGAAGCCTATGCGATCCAAAGCGAATTGGTTGGCATGCGGGCCTCGTCGCTCGGCCAAGTAACGGGCTACAAAATCGCCCTCACCACACCGGCCATGCGTGCGCTGGTCGGTATGGATGACTCAATCGCGGGGGACATGCTGGACAAGACCATCCGGCGCGGCCAGGCGCGGGTAGGCGTCGCGGATTACGTTCGTCTGTTGGTCGAGTTTGAGATCGCGTTCGAATTGGCCGAGGACCTGCCAGCCATAGGTGCGCCTTACGACCGGGCGCGGGTCGCACAGGCGGTGGCCGCGGTAATGCCTGCGCTGGAACTGGCCGATGACCGCAAGGCTGACTATTCCAGCTTGGCGGCGAATTCGCTGATGCTGATTGCCGACAACGCCTGGAACGAGGGGGCGGTCCTCGGCACGCCGCTGCGGAATTGGCGGAACCTAGACCTGGCTGCGCTGCACGGCATCGCCACGATCAACGGCAAGAACGTGGGGGAGGGCCATGGCCGCGACGTCATGGGCCACCCCTTGGATGCGTTGGCCTGGATCGCCAACCATCTCGCTGCGCGCGGTCTCGGCCTGTGGCGCGGCGACGTGGTGATCACGGGCAGCCTGGTGACCTCGAAGTTTCCGAACTCCGGAGACCTGGTTCGCTTCGAAGCCGGGGAGCTGGGCGCGGTCGAACTGCGGGTTGATTAACGCGCGAGTGCGTTCCTTTGATTAACGCGCGAGTGCGTTCCAGCTAATCACTCACAGGCCGTGGTGTTGCAGAAAAGCCAGCACGGCGGCATTGAAAGCCACCGGCTGATCCATGGGCCCTAGGTGGCCACAGCCTCCGAGCAGGACGTACTGGGCGCCAGGAATTTTCTGCGCCATGCGCGCCATCATGGCTGGTGGCGCGATCTTGTCGTCGGAACCGGCGATCACAAGGGTCGGGGCCCGGATACGGGCCAACTCCTTGCGACGATCGAACGTCGTTAGCAGATGCACCGCTAGGCGATAGGTCTGCGCTGGTACGCTGGCCATGATTTTTTCCGCCAGCCTTGAATTGCTACCCAGGGTGGGCATCAGCTGCGCGGCGATCTCCGCCATGGTCTTGCCTTGGTCAAGG
This sequence comes from Betaproteobacteria bacterium, assembly GCA_009693335.1. GTDB lineage: Bacteria > Pseudomonadota > Gammaproteobacteria > Burkholderiales > SG8-39 > RBG-16-66-20. Next base: position 2,246 of record SHXK01000051.1, read on the forward strand.
GGAGCGAGGCGCGCCGCAATGAACTGCGTGGCGAAATCGCTGCCACCGTGGGCGAAAGCAGGGCTGGTAAAACACAATACGAGCGCCTTGATCAGCTTCGGATGGCGGACATAGGTCTCCTGGGCGATCAGGCCGCCCATGCTGTGGCCGATCAGCACCACCGGTTCGCCGCTTAGTTCCTGGATCAGCCTTGCGAGCGCCGCGCTGACCTGCTCCAAGTCGTAGGGCTCGACGCTCTGGCTGTGACCGTAGCCCGGCTGGTCCCAAGCATGCGAGGGATAGCCGAGGCCGCCGAAGTAGGGCAGCTGTTGCTCCCAGGCATGATGTCCGCCGCCCAGGCCGTGCAGAAACACGAGCGGGGTCATCGCTTCACTCTAGAGGAACGCACTTGGGCATTAGAGGAACGCACTTGTGCGTTGGGAGTTTGCCGTAAGTTTTCCATCGCGTTCCATCTTTCAGATCTCCAGCCATAAAAAACTGTGCTCAAGGACTGGAACCTCAGGGACGTTAAGGCAGGAGAGGGCACAAGTAAAGTTTTCAGCGCCAGATACGGTGGAAAAACACGTTAGTATCATTGACCTATGATCGTATTCGACCTGCATTGCAACGAAGGCCATCGCTTCGAGGGCTGGTTTGGCTCAGCCAAGGATTTCGCATTCCAGAAAAAGCGTGGCCTGCTCAGCTGTCCGACCTGCGGCGGAACCACCGTTGAGCGTGGTCTGTCGGCACCCAGGATCAATACCGGGGCCCGCGAACCCAAGCCGCAGCTGGGGCAGGTCTCGGAGATGCCACAAAGGGATCCCCTCGCTCTTGCCCAGATACTGTATTCCAAGCTGCTGGACGATATCCTCACCAAGTCCGAAGACGTGGGTGCCAAGTTCCCCGAGGAAGCCCGCAAGATCTACTACGATGAATCTCCCGGTCGCAGCATCCGCGGCCAGGCTAGCCAGGAAGAACATGACGCCCTCGTGGACGAGGGAATTCCAGTGACCCGCTTCCTGATACCCTCCTCGGGTCGCTTGAACTAAAACATGCACAATGTGTATTATGTAAAGTAATGGCTTTGCTGCTCTCTATCGGATGGCAGCCAATTGAGGGATTAGCTAGTCGACCGCTCCTGCCCGCCTAAGCAGGACTTCCAGCTCCTTATTCATGCGTTCCTTCGCTATCTCTAAAGCTGTCTCGCCCTTGGGGCCTCTGACGTTCAGGTCCGCATCTTCGTGCAGCAATGCCCGCGCAGCCTCCAGATGACCGTTCAGGGTGGCCAGCATCAACGGTGTATAGCCGTTGGGAGCCAAGCCATTGATGTCAGCACGCTGCTCGATGAGGTATTTCACCACCTCAGGCCGGCCTTCGAAGGCGGCGTATTGCAGCGGCGTCCAGTCGCTGTGGGAGACCTCGGCCCCGTTCTCGACCAGAAGTTTTGCAATGGCCAGATGACCCTTCAGGCTGGCGAACATGAGCGCGGTATCGCCGTGGGGGCTGCGGCGTTTGACACTTGCCTTGCGGGCAATCAGAACCGAGACCAGATCCCGATGGCCGAGCCGTGCGGCTATCATCAGGATCGTATTGCCGTCGGTATCGGCGCTGTTGGGGTCGAGCCCTTGCTGGAGCAAAGTGCTGACGGTCTGGGCGTCGCCTAGCTTGACGGCCCCAAGGAGCCGCTCGAAAGATTGTGCCGTGCAAAGATTCGGCACCATGACCAACAGGACCACACTCAGGGCTGCAGGCAGACGCCGGAAAAACACGCTAATTCTTCGGCATGCCCGCCAGCATTTCGGCGGCGAACAGCTTCGGGCTGAGCGGATGGTGGGTCAGCGCCCGGTGGCGGCCCATCGTACGCGCGTAGCTCAACCAGGCGTGCGCATCGCCCGGCACCACCGCGGCGCCGTATTTGGTCCGCCCGGACAGCGCGGCGAAGGCGCGGTCGAGCGCGGCTTTTTGCAACACCTCGGCAAGCGGTTCTAGTTGGTCGCGATCCTTGATTTCTCCGAGTGTGGCGTGATTGCCGGAGGCGATGCCCCGCAGTACCCGTTCGATCGCCTCTCCCCGCTCGCCGGTCGCGTAGTCAAGAGCGCGCAGTGGAGAGCCGCCCGCAAATGCCAGCCAGCGCTGAGGACTTCGCACCCCCTGCTCGGTCAGCCAGGCCACGCTCGCCCCCGGATCCGGGAGTGGGACCGGCAGCGAAATACAGCGGCTGCGTATCGTCGGCAGCAAGCGCGCCGGATGATGCGATACCAGCAAAAAAAATGCTCCCAACGGTGGCTCTTCGAGGCTTTTCAACAAGGCGTTGGCGGTGGCGGTATTCATGTCTTCCGCCGGATGGATGATGGCAACCCGTCGCCCGCCCCGGTGCGAGGCAAGGTTGAGAAAGTCCGCCAGCCCGCGGGTTTGCTCGATCTTGATCTGTAGGCTGGGCTTCTTTTTTTCTTTTGCCTGTTCTTCCTTGCTCTCCTCTACCACTGCCGCGGGGCGGACTAGGGCGAGGGCTTCGGGCTCGACGATGCGGACGTCGGGATGGTTGCCGGCCAGAAACCATCGACAGCCCTCGCAGCCTCCACAGGGATTAGCCCCCTGCCCCGGCTTGGCGCCCTGCCCCGGATGCTCGCAAAGCAGTAGCTGGGCAAAGCGCTCGGCCAAGGCCAGTTTGCCAACCCCGGCCGCGCCATGGATCAACATCGCATGGGGCAAGCGATCATGCATTCTGGTCAGTTGAGTCCAAAACTCTTTTTGAAGATTAGTAATCATATAAATCAGATAGTTATTATTATGTTATTCACTTCTACCTTAACTTTATCCATGTCCTGAGAGGCGTCCACGATGCACACCCTGGCTGGGGCGGATTGGGCGATTTCCCGGTAGGCCGCACGGACCCGCTCGAAGAAGGCCTGTCCCTCGGCTTCAAATCGATCCGGGGCGCGACCGGAGAGGCTCAAGCGGCGACGGCTGACCTCGTAGGGACAATCAAAGACGAGCGTTTGGTCCGGCATCAGATCCGGATGCACGGACTGCGCCAGGCGACGAATCAGGTCCGCGGACACGCCTTTGCCGCCGCCCTGGTAGGCCACGGTGGCATCGGTATAGCGATCGCAGAGCACCCAAGCGCCGCGCGTGAGCGCTGGCAGGATCACCTGGCGCAGGTGGTCTGTGCGCGCCGCAAACATAAGCAGGGTCTCGGACAGAGCATCCATAGGCTCGGACAGGACCAGCGCACGCAACTGCTCCGCCAAGGGGGTGCCGCCAGGCTCGCGCGTCACTACCACCTCGCGGCTGCCCTGTCGCAGGTGTGCCGCGATCCAGGGGATATGCGTGGACTTGCCAGCGCCATCCACGCCTTCGAGGGTGATGAATTTTCCGCGTTGTGGTTTTAGGTCCACTATCCGGCTACTTAGCGAGCGCCATGCAATTGGTATTTTCGCACGGCGCGATTGTGCTCTTCGAGCGTGCGTGAGAACTCGCTGCTGCCGTCGCCACGCGCGACATAGTAGAGCGCGCTCGTTTTCGCCGGGTGCAGCGCCGCACGCAGGGAGCCCAGACCCGGCGCCGCAATCGGTGTCGGCGGCAATCCGGCGCGCAGGTAGGTGTTGTAAGGGCCGTCGGTGAGCAAATGGAGCTTCTTTAGGTTGCCAGCAAACGCTGCGCCCAGGCCGTAGATCACCGTCGGGTCGGCTTGCAGCGGCATTCCGATCCGTAAGCGATTGACGAGTGCACCGGCGATCAAGTCGCGCTCAGCCGCGCGCCCCGTTTCCTTTTCGACGATCGAGGCCATGACCAGCGCCTCGTAAGGCGATTGGTAGGGCAGCGACGCCTCACGTGTGGCCCATTCACGGGCCAGATGGCGTTGCATCGCCTGATAGGCACGCCGCAGAACGTGCAGATCGCTGGTCCCTTTGGGAAACAGGTAGGTATCGGGAAACAACAGCCCCTCGGCACGCGACTCGCTGGCGCTCAGTCGTTGCAGGATTTGAGCTTCGGTGAGGCCCAGGGTGTCGTGACGGAGAAAAGCGCTCGCCGCCAGTGCGGCGCGCAGTTGGCCAAAGGTCCAGCCTTCGATGAAGCGAACCTCCGCCTGCGTGACATCGCCGCGGGTCAATATGTCGAGCAGCTCGAGCGGGGTTGGCGCCACCGCCAGCTCGTAGCTACCGGCCTTCAAGTCCTGCGCGCGCCCCAGCACCCTTGCCAGCAGCTCGAAGCGCAGCCGGCCGATGGCGACGCCAGCACTCTCAATTCTCTGGGTGGCGGCGCGCAGGCGGATGCCCGGCGCAATCTCGAATTCGGCCGGCAGCGTAGACACCGCAACCGGCGCCGCCACATACCAAGCAGCATAGCCACCTGCGGCAAGCAAGCCAACAAGGACGAGGGTGAAGAGGGTTTTGAGCAACGGAAGGGAATAAAATTTGCTCCATTCTACTTATCTACTTACTCTGCGCACGATGAGTATCGCCAAGCTGGAGTCATACGGGTTGCTGCAGGTGGCGGGCGAGGACGCACGCGCCTTCCTGCATGCGCAATTGACCAATGACCTCGAGAATCTCCCGCCGGGACAAGCGCGTTATGCCGGCTGGTGCTCGGCCAAAGGCCGCTTGCTGGCCACTTTTCTCGTCGTACCCTCCGCCGCAGGCTTTCTGTTGCAGTTATCGCGCGATCTCGTGCCAAGCGTGGTGCAACGCCTGGCGATGTTCATCTTGAGATCGAAAGTAAAAATTTCGGATGCGAGCGACCGATGGGTGCAATACGGACTCTGGGGTCCGGCCGCAGGGGGGCCGCTCTGCGTGAGCCAAAGCGGAGCTTCGACCACGGTTCATATCGAGCCGGACAGAACGCTTGTTTTTACCCCCGAGCCCTCCAGTAACCACACTTCGCCCAACGCCTCCTTCGGGGATTGGGATCTCGCCGAAGTGCGCGCGGGGCGGCCGCGGATCGTGCTAGCCACCCAGGATCAATTCGTGCCACAGATGGTGAATCTTGAACTGGCAGGTGGCGTAGATTTCAGGAAAGGCTGCTACCCGGGGCAGGAAATCGTGGCCCGTGCACAGTATCGGGGCACAGTGAAGCGACGCATGGTCCGCTTGCGTGGTGCTGCCTTGCAACCCGGACAAGCGCTCTACAGCGACGATGCGCCTGGCCATGTGAGCGGCACGGTAGTCAACGCCGCCGGCGACGAAGCGTTGGCCGTGCTGCCGATCGCGGTGATCGAGGCGCAAGTGCCGATCCGCGCGCAGCCGCAGGCGGCAGCGCTCGAAGTCTTGCCGCTGCCCTACGCGCAGTGACGAACTACTACGTTTACTACCGCCTTGATCCAGCGCGCTTGGATTTTTTTCGAAGTGCGATCAATATATTATTCAAAACCATCCAAAACGCGAGCGGCGTCCAAGGGCGATGGCTGCGCCGGCGGGACGATCCTGCAACCTACATGGAAGTCTATGAAGGCGTCGCTGACGAGCAGACCTTCGACGCGCTGCTGGAGGGCGCGGCAGCGCAGCTGGGCTTGGAGCGAAAAATCGAACGCTTTGTATGCCTCTGATCCTCGCATTTCTCTGATCCTCACATGTGCCTGATTCTGCTCGCCTGGCGCCAGCACCCGCAGTTCCCTCTCATCGTTGCAGCCAATCGCGATGAGTTCCATGCGCGGCCAGCGGAGCGCGCTGGATTCTGGAAAGATCATCCGGAGATCCTCGCGGGACGCGATCTGGAGGCGCAAGGCAGCTGGATGGGCGTTTCCCGCACCGGCAGGTTCGCCGCGGTCACCAACTATCGTGGTGGCCGCGACCCCAAGGCCGCTGAGTCCAGAGGGGCGTTAGTGACGGGGTTCTTGCGCGGGGATTTAGCCCCAGGGGAATACCTGGCCAACTTGAAGCCGTCTAACTATAGCGGCTTCAATCTGTTGCTCGCCGACCGCGATCAGCTGTGGTGCTTGTCGAATCGCGAAGGCGGCGGTCGCCGCCTGGAAGTGGGACTCTACGGCCTGGGCAATTACTTTCTCGACACGCCTGAAGTGGCCGAGCCGAAGAATCGATTTTTCCAGGCCATCAACCCCGCCCCCTCGATGGAGCCGCTGTTCAGCGTACTAGCAACATCGAAAATCGTGGCACCCGAATACGGCACCCGCTGTTCGACGGTGTTGATCCGCGGCAACGACGGAATCGAACGCTACGCCGAACGTTCTTTCGATACTGTCGGCACGGACGGCAGTACCGTACGCTACGAATTCCACCGCTCCGGCTAGAGCTGCTTGCGCATCGCCTGGTGCAGGATGCCGGCTTCCTCGTAGACCTTGCCTTCGGCGACGTAGCCGTGCGCACGGTAGAACTCCATGGCCTGCAACTGCGCCGACAGCTTGATCTCGGCATGGCCGCGCTGGCGGGCTTCCTCGGTGAGGGTCTGGAGGATTTCAGCACCGATGCCCCGGCGGCGCCAATCCATCACCACCGCCATCCTGCCGATGTGGCCGTCGGGCAGCAAGCGCCCGGTGCCGATGGCCTTACCGTCCACATCAAAAGCGACCGCATGGACGCAGTTCGCGTCCTGGTCGTCGAGCTCGATTCCGGCCGGCACATTCTGCTCGCCGACGAAAATGGCGAACCGCAAAGGAGCGGCCAGCGGCTGCGCCAGTTGCCAAGTCATGAGTTCCACCCGGGCCATGATCCGAAAGTATAATCCGCGCCCATGAAAAGCCTCTGGAACGATGCCGAGGTCGCCAGCTTCAGCGGGCCGCTCGGCCTGCGCGTCTATACCTCCCGACTGCTAGGCCGCGACAAGTCGCTGGTGCTGCATGGTGGCGGCAACACCTCGGTGAAAATCGAGGAACACAACCTGTTCGGCGAGCCTGACGAGATCCTTTACGTCAAGGGCAGCGGCTGGGACCTGGAAACCATCGAGCCGGCCGGTTTTGCGCCGGTCAAGCTTGACTATGTGCGGCGGCTCGCCTCCTTGAGCGCGCTCTCCGACCTGCAGATGGTCAATGAACTCGCGACCCACACCCTGCGCGCGGGCGCGCCTGCGCCTTCGGTGGAAACCATTCTGCACGCCATCCTGCCGCACAAGTACGTTGACCATACGCATGCCGATGCGGTGCTGTCGATCTCGAACGCGCCCGACGGTGATAAGCGCATTCGCGATCTCTACGGCGACAAGGTGGTGGTGATCCCCTACTTGATGGCGGGCTTCGATCTGGCGGCCTACTGCGCCCGTGAATTTCCGAAACAGAAAACAAAAAATACGGTTGGCATGGTCCTGCTGTCGCATGGCGTGTTCTCATTCGCCGCCGAGGCGCGCGCCTCCTACGAGCTGATGATCGAACTGGTGTCGATGGCCGAGAAATACCTGGCGGCGCAAAAAGCCTGGAGCGTGCGCTTGCCTTCCGCGCCGGTGTCCGAGTTCAAACGCGAAGAGGCCGCCAAGCTGCGCCATGATGTCTCCAGGACAGCCGGCTTCCCGCTGCTTTGCCGCTGCAATGATGCGCCGCATTTTCTGAGCTTCGCGCGCCATCCCGAGGTGGCGCGCATCTCGCAGCGTGGTCCAGCGACCCCGGACCACGTGATCCGCACCAAGCCGGTGCCGATGCTGGGCCGCGACGTGGCTGGGTTCAGCGCGGCCTACCGGAGCTATTTCGAGACCAATGCGAAAAAAGCCAAGGAAGCCAAGACCATCCTCGACCAGGCACCGCGCGTGGCGCTCGATGCCGAGTTCGGTCTGGCCGCTTTCGGACGCATGGCCAAAGACGTGGGCATCGTCGAGGATCTGTACGAGCACACTGTGCAGGTGATTCTGCGCGCCGAGGCGCTGGGCGGCTGGCAGGCGCTGGACGACAAGCACACCTTCGACATCGAGTACTGGGACCTCGAGCAAGCCAAGCTAAAGAAAGCCGGTAAACCGCCTCTGTTCGCCGGCGAGATCGCCGTCGTCACCGGCGCCGCCTCGGGCATCGGCAAGGCCTGCGCCGAGGCTTTCCTCAAGCGCGGCGCTGCCGTGGTGGGCCTGGACCGCAATCCTCTGGTCGAGGGTCTCTGGCAACGGCCGGATTATCTGGGACTGCGCTGTGACCTGAGGAATGGCAAGGAAATCTGCACGGTGGTCGATAAAGCGGTCAAGCATTTTGGCGGCGTAGATATGCTGATCCTGAATGCCGGCATTTTCCCTGCATCGCAGAAAATCCAGGACATCGACGCCGACATGTGGCAAAGCGCCATGGCGGTCAACGTCGAAGCGAACCTGCTGCTCATGCAAGCTTGCCACGCGCTGCTGAAGCTGGCGCCCGGCGGTGGCCGGATCGTGGTCATCGGCTCGAAGAACGTTCCAGCCCCCGGGCCGGGCGCCGCCGCCTACTCGGCGTCCAAGGCGGCGATGAACCAACTGGCGCGGGTGGCAGCGCTGGAGTGGGGCCAAGACGGCATACGCATCAACAGCATCCATCCGAATGCGGTTTACGACACCGCGCTGTGGACCGATGAACTGCTGGCCGCACGCGCCAAGGCCTACCAACTGAGCGTGGAGCAGTACAAGAAGAACAACCTCCTGAGGACCGAGGTGGCATCGAAGGATGTGGCCGAACTGGCCGCGGAGATGTGTGGCCCCCTGTTCGCCAAGACCACCGCGGCACAGGTGCCGGTGGACGGCGGCAACGAACGCGTGGTTTAGGTGGCCATAGAACCCCTACGCTGGAAAGGCGACCGGCTCGAGTTACTCGACCAGCGCTTGCTCCCCGAGCAGACTGTCTACCTCGCCTGCCACACGGCTGTGGAGGTTGCGCAAGCGATTCGCGATATGGTGGTGCGCGGCGCGCCGGCGATCGGTTGCGCCGCCGCTTTCGGTTTCGCCCTGGACTCCAGAAAGCGCTTGAATCTGCAAACCGCGTACGCTTGCCTGGCCGCCAGCCGCCCTACCGCGGTGAATCTTTTCTGGGCATTGCAACGCATGCGCGCCGCCTCGGATCACGAACAGGAGGCGCTACGCATTTACACGGAGGATTTGGCGTGCAATCGCCAGATTGGCTTACATGGCGCAGCACTGATCCCCGTCGGCGCCCGCATCATGACCTACTGCAATAGCGGTGCGCTGGCGACCAGTGGACACGGCACGGCGCTCGGTGTCGTGCGTACTACTTTTGCCAAGGACAGGAGTATTACCGTCATTGCTTGCGAGACACGCCCCTACTTGCAGGGTGCCCGCCTCACTGCATGGGAATGCGTGCAGGAAGGCATCCCCTGCACCCTGATTACCGACAACATGGCCGGACACCTGATGAGTAAAGGCGAGGTGGACGTGGTCATCGTTGGCGCCGACCGCATCGCCGCCAACGGCGACACCGCCAACAAAATCGGCACTTACATGCTGGCCGTTCTGGCGCGGCGGCATCGCCTGCCTTTCTATGTGGCGGCACCGACCTCGAGCTTCGACCCGGCGAGTGCCGATGGCTCGGCAATCCAAATCGAGGAACGCCCGGCGCAGGAAGTCACCGGCTACCGCGGCGCACGCTGGGCCCCAGAAGGCATCTCGGTAAGAAATCCGGCCTTCGACGTGACGCCAGCCGAACTGATCAGCGGCATCGTGTGCGAGAAAGGCGTGGTTCTAGCGCCGGACCGGGAACGGGTCCGCGCGCTGCTGGCGTAACACGCCGCCTGGAATTTCCGCAAGACGTCATCATTCCTTGATCTCAACGACTGTATACGGCGGCAGCAGGTCGAAAAGTTCGAAGATGTCCGCATTGCGCAGGCGCACGCAGCCGATCGAACCGGGCTGGCCCATCGCCACCAGGTCGGGTGCGCCGTGAAGGTAGATGTAGCGGCGCATGGTGTCCACCTCGCCCAAGCGGTTCTTGCCCACCTCGCAGCCCGACAACCACAGGATCCGCGTCAAGATCCAGTCGCGCCCGGGGTATAGCGCGTGCAACACGGGGGTCCAGATCTCCCCCGTCGGACGCCGCCGCGCGAATACGGTGCCCATCGGCAGGCCGCCGCCGATTTTGGCGCGCACGATATGGCGACCTCGTGGGGTGCAAAAGCTGCCGTTCTTCTCCCCCGCCCCCTTGGTCGCCGTGGAAACGGCATATTGTTTGACGATTTTCCCGTGGTCGCTCAAGGAAAGAAACTGCCCGGCGATATCAATCGTTATTTTCATCGCCGGGCCGCGAAAAAACCGCTCAGCAGCGCGCCGCATTCCTCGGCCAGCACGCCGCCTTCGATCAGAGTCTGTGGCTTCAGAAGCTTCTTCTTTGGGTCACTGGCGCCGAAGACTGCGCGCGCGATGCGGGCATGGAACATCGCCCCCAGGCACATCTCGCAAGGCTCCAGTGTCACGTATAGCGTCGCCCCGCTGAGGCGATAATTCTTCAGCGCGCCCGCGGCCGCGCGCAGCGCCTGGATTTCCGCATGCGCGGTCGGATCGCAAGAAGAAATTGGCCGGTTCCATCCCTCACCCACGACCTTGCCGTCCATGACCACCACCGAGCCGACCGGGACCTCGCTTTCGGCCTGAGCTCGCTGCGCGAGCTCCAGCGCCCGCCGCATGAACGCTTGGTCGCTCATCGCCGCTCCATCATGGCTATGCTGCCACAAACATCAGTTTTGCCTGAACTTAAGGCCATAAGACGCTTGGGGATCCTGACCGAGGAGCTTGACCAGCGCCGGCATCACCGTGCCCAGCGTCGCTGCCAGCTTCCAGGGAGGATTAAAGACGAACATGCCGCTGCCGTGCAGGCCCAAGCCGTCCTTGGCAGGGGTGCTGACTTTTAACCACACGTGCAACCAGTCGTCGGTCGCCAGTTTCTCCAGCAGGCCGGGCAATGCCCGCGACTCGGGGCGCTGTACCTGCGGATACCACACTGCATAGACGCCCGTTGGGAAGCGCTGCAGCGCGTCCCGCAGGCTGGCCTGCACCCTGGCGTAGTCGCTCTTGTCTTCGTAGGAAGGATCCATTAGCACCAGGCCACGGCGCGACGGCGGCGGCAGCAATGACTTAAGAACCACAAAGCCGTCGGCTTCGCGTACCGCGACGCGCCGGCCGGCGCCCCGGAAATGGTCCTGCAGGATGCGGCTTTCCGTGCTGTGCAGCTCGAACAAGCGCAAGTGATCCTGCGGCCGCGTCATCTGCAAGGCGATCTGTGGCGATCCGGGATAAGCGCCTAGCGCGCCGTCTGGATTGAGTATTTTTACCTGCTCAAGGTAAGCCAGCAGTGCAGGGGGCAGATCATTGCGTCCCCACAACCTGCCGATACCCTCCTTGAACTCACCTTTCTTCCGGGCGAAGCTGCTGCGCAAGGAATAGGCGCCCGCTCCGGCATGGGTATCCACCACCCACAGGGGCTTGTCCTTGGCGCTCAGCTGGGCAAGCATCTGCACCAGAACGACATGCTTTAGCACGTCGGCGTGGTTGCCGGCATGGAAGCCGTGGCGGTAGCTGAACAGCGGTCACTCCCATTCGATCGTTTTCGGTTTTTGCCAAGACGCATCAACAAGTGCCGCGCGTCGCTTCGAGGCGCGGCTATTTTCGCACGCGCCTGCCAGCAGAGGATGGGCCGAAAAGTTCTTCAATCCCGCGCCTCGAATTTCCGCCGCGGCCCTAAAGTTCTCCCTGGACTGGCCGAAATAACCTGAAGGTGACCAATGGGGTCTGATCCGGCAGGGTGCGCCTGAGCGAATTTTGGGTATGTTTTGCGACGTTTAGCGGCATAACCTTTTGGATCAAATGCCACAGGGCTGAACTTATTTCCGTCAGTCCAATTCGAGCGTGCGTATCGATGGATCTCGCTAAACCTCGATAACTCTCGAAAATTACTCCCACTCGATGGTGGCGGGCGGCTTGGAGGAGATGTCGTAGGTCACACGGTTGATGCCGCGCACTTCATTGATGATGCGGCTAGCCACCTTCGCCAGCAGCTCGTAGGGCAGCGGCGCCCAGGCGGCGGTCATGAAGTCCGAG
>SHXK01000052.1 GCA_009693335.1 Betaproteobacteria bacterium
CCGGCGATGAACGCTGAGCAGGGGATGGTGAGGATCCAGGCCCAGAGGATATTGCCAGCCACGCCCCAGCGCACGGCGGATGCCGATTGCGCGGAGCCCACGCCCACGATCGCGCCGGTGATGGTGTGCGTGGTGGATACCGGGATGCCGAACCCGGTGGCGACAAACAGCATGATGGCGCCGCCGGTTTCTGCGCAGAAACCGCCCACCGGTTTCAACTTGGTGATCCTCTGGCCCATGGTTTTCACGATGCGCCAGCCACCGAAGGCTGTGCCCAGACCAATGGTGAGGTAGCAAGCGGCAATCACCCACATCGGCACTGGATCCTGGGCGCCGAGGTGGCCAGCGGCGATCAGCAGCATCCAGATAATGCCGATGGTTTTCTGTGCATCGTTGCCGCCGTGGCCGAGCGAATACAGCGATGCCGAGACCAGTTGCAGCCGGCGGAACAAGCGGTCCACCTTGCTGGGCGAGCTGCGCACGAACAGCCAGGCCACCGCGAGCATCAGGAGCGCGCCCAACAGCATGCCGAGCAGCGGGGCGATAAAGATGAACGCAATCGTCTTCAGTAGCCCGGCTGGCACCAGCGCCCAGGTTCCTGCCTTGGCCACCGCCGCGCCGACCAGACCGCCGATCAGCGCATGCGAAGACGAGGAAGGGATGCCGTAGTACCAGGTGATGATGTTCCAGCTGATCGCGCCGACCAGCGCGCCGAACACCAGATAATGATCGACGATGCCCGGGTCGATGATGCCGCGGCCGATGGTGGTCGCGACCGTGAGCTGGAACACGAACAGCGCGATGAAATTGAAGAACGCCGCCAGCATCACCGCCTGGTAAGGCTTGAGGACGCGGGTTGAGACCACGGTGGCGATCGAGTTGGCGGCGTCGTGAAAGCCGTTCATGAAGTCGAACACCAACGCCACCAGCACCAGCGCGATGACGATCCCCAGACTGAGTTGCGTGACTTCCATACGCCTTCAGGAATTCTCCAGCACGATGCCCTCGATGATGTTCGCCACGTCCTCGCAGCGGTCGGTGATCAGTTCGAGCAGCTCGTAGAGGGTGCGCATCTTGATCAGCTGCTTGATGTCCGACTCGTCGCGGAAGAGTTTGGACATCGCGGAGCGCATCACGCGATCGGCGTCCGATTCGAGGTGGTCGATTTCCTGGCAGGTCTTGAGGATCGCCTCGGTGTCCTTGACGTTCTTCAGCAACGACACCGCGGTGCGTACGCGCTCGCAGCACATCTGGCAGATCTCGGCCAACTGCCTGGACTCCGGCGTGATCTGGCGGATGTCGTAGAGTACGATCGATTCGGCGACGTCCTGCATCAGATCCAGGATGTCGTCCATCCGGGTGATCAGATGATGAATCTGCTCTCGATCAAAGGGCGTGATGAAGGTCTTGTGCAGCAGGGTGATGGTTTCGTGGGTGATCTTGTCCGCAGCGCGCTCGGCGGTGTCGATGTACTGGGCGTGCTTTTCCACCTCGGTGAAGGTGGTGATCATCACCGCCAATTCGCGGCTGCCCTCGACGATGCGCTCGGCGTGGGCGTTGAACAGCGCGAAGAAATTGCCATCGCGGGGCATCAGGCGGCTTAGCATGCGGTCTCCTTCGACGGGGTTCCTAAACTCGGGCCGGATTGTAATGTTTCTGTGGCGCCGCGGTATTGCTAAATGACACTAGCCCTGCGCTGAGCCCGTCACTCGGGGCCCGGTCAGGCATATCCCAGGCCCCGTTCTTTAAGAACCGAAAGCTCTGCTTCAGAAAACCCCCAATCCAGTAGCGCTTGCCTGCCGCCCTGGCCACGCTCAGGGGGCGCACGGCGGATCGAACCAGGCGTGCGCGAAAAGCGCGGTGCTGGCGCCGGCTGGGGGACGCGGCCGGCGTTGACGAAACCGTGGCGCGCGGCGTTGTGCGGATGCTGGCGCGCTTCGGAAAAACTCAGCACTGGCGCAAAACAGGCGTCCGAGCCGTCAAACACCGTGCACCATTCCGCGCGCGTCTTGGTCCTGAATTTTTCCGCCAAGGCCTGCCTCAGGGCTGACCAGCCCTGGCGCTCGTGTTGCGCCGGGAGCGTTGCCAGGTTCAGCCCCAGCCTTTGCATCAATTCTGCGTAGAACTTAGGCTCGATCGCGCCAATGGCGACATGCTTGCCCTCCTGCGTTTCGTACACGTCATACCACGGCGCGCCGGTATCGATCAGGTTGTCGCCGCGCGTCTCGCTCCACTGTTTTGCCGCCAGCATGCCTGAGAACATGGTGGCGAGGAGCGAGGCGCCGTCCACCATCGCCGCGTCCACCACCTGGCCTTTGCCGGACCTCTGCGCCTCGAGCAGCGCGCAGGTGATGCCAAAGGCGAGCAGCATGCCGCCGCCGCCGAAATCGCCGACCAGATTCAATGGTGGCACCGGCGCGCTGCCGGCGCGGCCGATCGCATGCAGCACGCCGGTGAGCGCGATGTAGTTGATGTCGTGACCGGCGCGGGCGCTGAGCGGGCCGTCCTGGCCCCAGCCGGTCATGCGGCCGACCACCAGTCGCGGATTTTTCTTCAGCAGCACTTCTGGTCCGAGGCCCAAGCGTTCCATCACGCCCGGTCGGAAGCCTTCGATGATCGCGTCGGCCCTGCCAATGAGCTCCAGCGCCGCCTCGAGACCGCTTTTCGATTTTAGATTTAGCGTCGCCGAGCGCCGACCGCGCAGCATGACATCGGACCAGCGCTCGCGGCCAAAGCCCAAGCGTGGATCGTCGGGGCGGTCGATGAGCAGTACATCGGCACCCATATCCGAGAGCATCATGCCGCAGAATGGGCCCGGGCCGATGGCTTCGAATTCGAGGATCTTCAGTCCGGCAAGCGGTCCCATACGGAATTTCCCTCTAAATTTTCCTGTTGGTCTGGCAGTTGCACTCCCGCGGCCAAATCAGCGAATTCCCATGTTTACCGAGCCGTTGGTGTAGTCGGCGAGTTCCTTCAAGAAGGGGCGCGTGATCTGGCGTATGCTCATCGTTCCACCGCGCCCGCTTATCGAGCCCGCAGGTCAATTTAGTCGTATTTGATTTTACATAGTGGAACTCTGATGGCCAATTCCTTGTTTGACCTGAGCGGCAAAGTGGCGCTCATTACTGGCTCGACGCGCGGCATCGGCAAGTCGATCGCCGAGGAGCTGGCGCGCGCCGGCGCCAAGGTGGTGGTTTCCAGCCGCAAGATTGAAGCCTGCGAAGCCGTGCGCGCCGAGTTCGAGCAGCAGGGCTTCGCAGTGCTGGCCCAGCCCTGCAATATCTCGAGAAAAGAGGAGCTCAAAGCGCTGGTCGATAGCACTCTCGCCAAATGGGGCCGCGTTGATATCGTGGTCGCGAATGCGGCGGCCAACCCATACTACGGGCCCCTCACCGAAATTCCCGATGAAGCCTTCGACAAGGTGTTCCTGAACAACGTGAAGAGCGTGCTCTGGCTTGCCGCTCTTACCATTCCCGGCATGGCCGAGCGCGGTGGCGGCAGTTTCATCACGGTTGGCTCCATCGGCGGCATCATCGCCAACACCGTGATCGGCGCCTACGGCATCTCCAAAGCCGCCGACCACCATTTGGTGCGTAACCTGGCCGCTGAGTGGGGGCCAAAGAACGTGCGCGTGAACGCCATCGCTCCGGGCCTCATCCAGACCGACTTTGCCAAAGCCCTGTGGCAAGACGAAAAGCGCCGCGCCGAGCGCGAAGCCGCAACACCCTTGCGTCGGCTCGGCGTGCCGGCAGACATCGGCGGTATCGCGGTATTCCTCGCCTCGGATGCGGCAGCGTTTATCACCGGGCAGACGATCGTTGCCGATGGGGGGGTGACGATACTTTGAGACCTGGATTGCGCCCGATATGGGGGAAGCACCGAAGTAAACTTATGGCTGCCACCGGATGGATCTCATGGACCTGAACTATTCACAGGAGGAATCGGCATTCCGCGATGAGGTGCGCGCTTGGCTGAAGGCGCATCTGCCGCAGGATCTGCGCGACAAGGTCAGCAACTACGTCCAGCTCGGCCGCGAGGATCTGCTGCGCTGGCACAAGATCCTCGCCAGGAAAGGTTGGGTGGCGCCGGCTTGGCCGAAGGAGTACGGCGGCACGGACTGGAACGTGGTGCAGCGTTACATTTTCGAGGAGGAGTGCGGATTGGCCGGCGCGCCGCCGCTGATCCCCTTCGGTCTTGCCATGTGTGGACCGGTCTTGCTGCGCTTTGGCACCGAGGCGCAGAAGCAGCGCTTCCTGCCTGGTATTTACAACGGCGAGGTGTTCTGGTGTCAGGGCTATTCCGAACCCGGCTCGGGTTCCGACCTGGCTTCGCTGAAAACCAAGGCCGAGAGAGCGCGGGATGAAAAACTCGGCGATCACTACATCGTCAACGGCCAGAAAACCTGGACCACGCTGGGGCATTTCGCCGATTGGATTTTCTGCCTGGTGCGTACCGACGCTGGCCTGTCGAAACGGCAGGAGGGCATTTCCTTTCTGCTCATCGACATGCAGACACCCGGCATCACTGTGCGACCGCTGACTCTGATGGACGGCGGGCGCGAAGTGAACGAGGTGTTCTTCGATGACGTCAAGGTGCCGGTGGCGAACCTGGTGTACGAGGAGGGCAAGGGGTGGACGGTGGCCAAGTACCTGCTCGGCTACGAGCGCATGAACACCGGCCGCCTCGGCGCTTCCAAGCGCGAACTGGCCAAGCTGAAGGCCTTCGCCGGCCAGCAACAGGGCGATGACGGCAAGCCCTTGCTCGAGAATCCGCGCTTCCGCGACAAGCTGACGCGCGTCGAAATCGAATTGCTGGCGCTGGAGATCACCAACCTCAGGTTTCTCGACCAAATGCGCCGCAGCGGCCAGCCGCCGGGCGCCGATGTCTCGATGCTGAAAATCAAGGGCACCGAGATTCAGCAGACACTCGCCGAACTCATGATGCAGGCCGAGGACCCCGGCGCGCAGGAGGGATTTATCGGCTTGGCGAAGCGCTACTGCAACATGAGGAAAACCACGATTTACGCCGGCTCGAACGAGATCCAGCGCAACATCATTGCCAAGATGACTCTGGGATTGTAGGAGGGCACATGAACTTTGACTACAACGAGGAGCAGCGACTGCTTGCCGATTCGGTGCGGCGCTTCTTTGCCAAGGACTATTCTTTCGAGGCGCGCCGGAAAATCGTTGCCTCCGAAGAGGGCTGGAGCCCGTCGGTCTGGGCGACGCTGACCGAGATGGGGCTCACTGGATTGCCCTTCTCGCCCGACTACGGCGGCTACGGCGGCGGTGCGGTGGACTTGATGGGCGTGATGGAAGCGGCGGGTGATGCATTGCTGGTCGAGCCCTATCTGGCCACTGTGGGCCTGGGTGCGCAGTGTGTGGTGCGCGCCGGCAGCGAGGCGCAGAAACAGGCGATCCTGCCTGCGGTCGTCGAGGGCAAACTGAAAATGGCTTTCGCACACACGGAAAAAGGCGCGCGCTACAACCTCGCCAAGGTCGAGGCGCAGGCGAAGAAATCCGGGGGCGCTTGGGAAATCACAGGTGAAAAACTTGTGGTGCTCGGCGCGCCGATGGCAGACCTGCTGGTGGTTTCGGCGCGGACGGATAAGGGTTTGTCCATGTTTTTAGTGCAAAAAAATGCAGTACAAGTAAAAGCCTACGTCACCCTGGACGAACGGCGCACGGGGGATGTGGTGCTTACGGCTACGCCGGGCGAACTGTTGGGCGCCGAGGGCGGCGCGCTGCCGGTCATCGAAGAGGTGATCGACTACGCCATCGCGCTGATCTGCGCCGAAGCGGTGGGCGCCATGAAGTTCGCCTGCGACACCACGCTGGCGTACCTGAAAACGCGCCAGCAGTTCGGCGTGCCGATCGGCGCCTTTCAGGCCCTGCAACATCGCATGGTGGACATGTACGTGAGCTACGAGCAGGCGAAATCGATGGCTTGCCTGGCGGCTTCGAAAGTGGATGCGCAGGGCGATGCCAAGGACCGCGCCCGCTCTGTGTCGGCGGCGAAGATCAAGATCGCTGACAACTGCCGGCACGTCAGCCAGGAAGCGATACAGCTGCATGGCGGCATGGGCATGACCGAGGAACTGAAGGTGAGCCACACTTTCCGTCGCCTCACCATGATCGCGCAACAGTTTGGTGACGCCGAGCATCATCTGGCCCGTTTTGCCGAGTTGGAGCGCAGCTCGGGCGCTGGGTTGAGCTGAGATGACACTCAACAAAGCCTGGACGCTCGCCAGCCACCCGACTGGGTGGGTCAGTGAAGAAAATTTCAAGCTGCTGGTATCGCCCGCGCCCGTGCCAAAGGAAGGCGAGGTGCTAGTGAAGAACCTGTGGCTGTCGCTCGATCCGTACATGCGTGGGCGCATGAACCAGCAAAAGAGCTACGCCAAGGGCGTCGAGATCGGCGAGGTGATGGGTGGCGAGACCGCGGGTGTCGTGCTCGAGTCCAGGCACGCGAACTTCAAGCCCGGCGACACGGTGACCGCGCCCTCGGGCTGGCAGCTCTACTGCTGCTTGAAGGGCGAACTGCTCACCAGGGTGGATGCGTCCAAGGCGCCGCTCTCCACCTTCCTCGGCTGTCTCGGCATGCCGGGACGTACCGCGTATTTCGGCATGAAGGACATCTGCACGCCGATGCCGGGCGAGACGGTGCTGGTTTCCGCGGCCTCGGGTGCGGTGGGCAGTGTCGTCGGCCAGCTTGCCAAAGCCTGGGGCTGCCGCGCGGTCGGCATCGCGGGCGGCGAGGAGAAATGCAACTACGTGGTCAAGGAACTGGGCTTCGATGCTTGCGTGGATTACAAGGCCGGCAAGCTGTTCGAGAACCTGAAGGCGGCCTGCCCGCAGGGCGTTGACGCCTACTTCGAGAACGTCGGCGGCGAGATCCTCGATACCGTGCTGCGCCTGATGAACCTGCGCTCGCGCATCACCATCTGCGGCCTGATCTCCGAGTACAACTCGCCCGAGCCCTACGGTATCAAGATGTTCCGCTCAATACTGGTCAATCGCATCAAGGTGCAGGGCATGATCGTGTTCGACTGGCTCGAGCGCTACGCAGAGGCGAACCAGGCGCTGCTCGATCTCTTGAGCGCAGGTAAACTGAAGTATCGCGAATCCGTGCTTGAGGGCATAGAGCGTGCGCCCGAGGGGCTGATCGGACTGCTCAAGGGCCATAATTTCGGCAAGCAGTTAATCAAACTTGCGTAACCTGAGGGCATTCCATGATTGAGCTCTACACTTGGCCGACACCGAACGGCCACAAAGTCCACATCATGCTCGAGGAGACGGGCACGCCCTACAACGTGCACCCGATCGACATCGGCGCCGGCGACCAGTTCAAGCCGGAATTTCTCAAAATCTCGCCCAACAACAAAATGCCGGCGATGATCGACACCGATGGCCCGGGCGGCAAGCCCTTCGCGCTCGCCGAATCCGGCGCGATGCTGTTTTACCTCGCCTCGAAAACCGGGCGCTTCCTGCCGCAAGACCTGCGCCAGCGCTGGCAGGTGATGCAGTGGACCATGTTCCAGATGGGGCACGTCGGCCCGATGCTTGGCCAGGCGCACCATTTTCTCGGTTACGCGCCGGAGAAAATTCCCTACGCCATCGAGCGCTACAAGAATGAGGCCAACCGCCTTTACGGCGTGATCGACCGCCAGCTCAAAGAATCCAAGTTTCTCGCTTGCGACGAATACAGCATCGCCGACATGGCGACGGTGCCCTGGCTGCGCTATCCCGAACGCCAGGGCGTGGCGATTGACGAGTACCCGGCCTTGCAGCGTTGGCGCGACGCCATCCTGGCGCGCCCGGCGGTGGACAAAGCTATGCAGGTGCTGGCCGAGCGCCGCCGCGTCGGTGGGCATAGCGAGAAGGAACGTGAAATCCTGTTCGGCAAATCGCAGTACCAGAAAAGGTAGAACATGAGCCAGGAACTCAAAGGCAAGGTCGCCTGGATTACTGGTGGTGGCAGCGGCATCGGCCTCGCCGGCGCACTGGAACTGGTGCAAGCGGGCGCCCGCGTGGTTATTTCTGGCAGGACTGAAAAAACCTTGCGTGAGGCGGAAAAACTTCTCAAGACCCTCGGCGAGGCCGAGGGAACACTGCTCGACGTGGCCGACAAACAGGCGGTCGCGGCGACGGCGGCGGACATCGAGAAGCGGCACGGCCGCATCGACATCCTGGTCACCAGTGCAGGCACCAACATCGGCGGCGGCAAGCGCAACCTGAAGACGATGTCTCCCGAAGGCTGGGATGACGTGGTCGCCATCAACCTCAACGGCCTCTTCTACTGCTGCCACGCGGTGATTCCGGGCATGCGCGCGCGTAAGGACGGGCTGATCATCAATATCTCCTCTTGGACCGGGCGCTATGCGAGTCCGCTGACCGGCCCGGCTTACAACGCCAGCAAGCGCGCGGTAATCGCACTTTCAGAATCGATCAACATGGAGGAGTGTGCCCACGGCATACGCGCCACCTCCATCCTGCCCGGCGAGGTGGCGACGCCGATCCTGGAGAAACGCCCGGTGCCGCCCTCGCCGGAGGAGCGTGCGCGCATGGCGCAGCCGGAGGATTTCGGTAAGGCGATTCTGTTCGTAGCTACCATGCCGGCGCGCAGTTGCGTCAACGAGCTGATCATCGCGCCCACCTGGAACCGTTTCTACTTGGGCGGCTTGGAAGCGCCTAAGCCCTGAGGTAAAAGCTAGGCCTTTGGATGGCGCGCCCTGAACGTGCCGATCGCCTTCGCCACCAACTCTCCTGACTCGCTGCGCGCTTCACCCTCGCAGAAAATGGTGGTCTGACCCGCTTTCATCACCCGGCCCTCGGCGCGCAGTACGCCGGTGGTGGTGCCGATGAACTGGGTGGAGAGGTCGATGGTCATGACCGAGCGCGGCGGGTCGTAGAGCGTGCGCGCGCTCATGGAGAGCGTGACGTCGAGGAGCGCGAGGATAGAGCCGCCGTGCGCGGTGCCCCAGCTGGTCATGAATTCCGGCTTGATGGTCATCGACAGTCGGGCGATGCCTTTTTCCAGCGTGTCGATGCGGATGCCGAGGTGCTGGGAGAAGGGGATTTTCTGTATGAACTCGCCCATCTCCTGCGAGACCGCCTGGTCGCTCATATCAGCATTGCTCCGCCGTCCACCGCGATCGCCTGGCCGGTGATGTGGCGCGAGGCCTCGGAGGCCAGCAGCACCGCCAGGCCCTGCAGGTCCTCGGGGCCGCCCAGGCGCCGCGTCGGCGTCGCTTTGCGTAAGGTCTCGCCCATCACATCGAGCGTGGCATGCGTCATCTTCGACGGAAAAAACCCCGGACAAATGGCGTTCACCGTGATGCCGTGCTCGCCCCATTCGGCGGCGAGTTGTTTGGTCATGCCCACCACGCCGTGCTTGGTGGCGTTGTACGAGACCGTGCGCACTACCGCCGGATCGCTGGCGTAGAGCCCCGCGATCGAGGCGACGTTGACGATGCGGCCCCAGCGGGCGGGAATCATCGCTTTTTTCGCCGCCTGCTGGGCCATGGCGAAGGCGCCGACGAGGTTCACGCTGATGAGTTTGTCCCAGGCTTCGAGTGGATGATCTTCTGCTGGCGCACCCCAGGTGGCGCCAGCGTTATTCACCAGGATGTCGACGCGACCGAGTTTGGCCAACATCCGGTCAAACACGCCGGGGATGCTGTCGCGTTTGCCGATGTCGCAAACGAAAGCGTGCGCCTCAACGCCAGTCTTTGCGAGGTGCTCGACCGCGTGGTCAAGTTCGTCTTGCTTGCGCGCCGTGAGCGCGAGCTTAGCGCCCATTTCGCCGAGCGCTTCGGCGATCTGCAAACCGAGGCCGCGCGAGCCGCCGGTGATGATGGCGGTGCGCCCGCTTAGATCGAAAAGCTTCTTGACAGTCATGCCTGCTCCCCTAGTATGCAGGCTCGCATGTTAGCAACAACGGACTCGGCAGGATTGCAGCGCAAGGTTTACACGCGCGCCGAACTTACGCGCCTGATCGCGCCGCGTTCGATCGCAGTCGTGGGCGCGTCGCCGCGCGGCGGTTCGTTCGGCCTGCGCACGCTGGAGAACCTGGCGCATTTTCGTGGCGCGATCTGGCCGGTCAACGCCAAGCATCAGAGGATAGGCGAGCACCCTTGTTATCCGTCACTCAGTGCCTTGCCCGGAAAGCCGGATCTGGTGGCGCTGGTGGTGCCGCGCGAGGGTGTCGAGACGGCCCTCAGGGAAGCGGTCGCAGCCGGCGCCGGCGGGGTGGTCGTGTATGCCTCGGGTTACGGCGAAATGGGTCGCGACCAAAGCAGCGCGGCGCAGCGGCGCCTGGCGGACATCGCGCGCGCGGCGCGCATGCCACTGCTCGGGCCGAACTGCATGGGGCTGGTTAATCACGCCTTGGGCGTAGGGCTCAGTTTCATCCCCGAGTACGCGAAGATGCCGCGTACGCTCGGCCCAATCGCCTTCGTCAGCCAGTCCGGCGCGCTCGGTTACTGTCTGGCGCAGGCCTGCGAGCGCGGTCTTGGCTTCCGCTACTTCTTTTCGACGGGTAATTCGTCTGATGTGGACGTTGCCGATTTGATCGGCGCCATGGCCGAGGACAACGAAGTGCGCGCGATCGCCTGCCTGTTCGAAGGTGTGCCGAGTGCGCAACGGCTGCTGGAGGCGGGCGCGCGCGCTCGCCGCGCCGGCAAGCCGGTGATCGTCTACAAGCTGGGGACCAGTGCGGATGGTGCGGCGGCGGCGCGCTCGCACACCGGGTCGCTGGCCGGTTCGGCAGCGGCTTTCGGCGCCCTGTTCGAGAGCGCCGGCTTCGTCGCGGTGGACAACTACGAAGCGCTGGTCGAGTACGCGAAATTTTTCGCCGCAGCGGGCAAGCCCGCATCTACAACCCTGGCGCGCGGTGTGGCAGTGGTGTCCGGCTCGGGGGGGGCTGGCGTGATCGCCGCCGACATGGCGGCCCGCCATGGGGTGCCGATGCCCCAGCCGCTTGCCCAGACCACGGCGGCGTTGCTCGAGGTGGTGCCGGAGTTTGGCGCCGCACGTAATCCCTGCGATCCGACGGGGCAGGTGCTGAGCGTACCTGAGTCCTACGCCAAGTGCTGCCGTGCGCTGCTCGATGACCCGCAGTACGGCGTGCTGCTGTGTGCGATGAGCACAGCCGCGCACGAGATCGGCGGGGCGCGCGCAAGCAGCATCGCGGCGCTGGCGCGCGCGCAGCCCAAGCCAGTATTGGTGGTCTGGTTATCGGAATGGCTGCAGGGCCCCGGTTCGGAGGTCTTCGAAGCGGACGATAAAGTGGGCCTGTTCCGTTCCATGGACCGCTGCTATGCCGCGATCGCGGTCTGGCAGGCGTGGCACGCAGGATTAGCGAGGGCAGAACAGGCGGTGCCGCGCCTATCGAAAAAGATTTCTTCTCCTTTTTCGAACAAAGCGAAAACGCTCACAGAGAGAGAAGCAAAAAAAATTCTTGCGGCATACGGAATCACCGGCGTCCCCGAGCGGCAGGCAAAAAATGTTGAGGAGGCCGTTCAAGCGGCCGGCGAAATCGGCTACCCGGTGGTGCTCAAGGCCGATGGCGACATCGCACACAAGACCGAAGCAGGGGCGGTTAGCCTCGATCTACGTGATGCGGATGCGCTACGCGCCGCTTGCGCCGCGATGAGCGTGGCAAAAAATGGTTTTCTGGTCCAGCCGATGCTCAAAGGCGGCGTTGAACTGGTGGTCGGCACCAGGCGCGATCCGCAGGTCGGCCCGCTGTTGCTGGTCGGCCTGGGCGGCGTGCTGGTCGAAATCCTGCGCGACACCGTGCTGGCGCTGGCACCGGTAGGAAAAGCGCAAGCGCGGCGCATGCTCGAACGCCTGCAGGGTTTCAAGCTGCTGCAGGGCTATCGCGGCGCGCCGCCTGTGGATATCGATGCCGTGTGCGAGGCTATCGCCCGCATTTCAGAATTTGCTGCCGATTTTGCAGGAGAGGTCGACGAAATTGATGTCAATCCCTTGCTCGCCAGACCCGAGGGCGCTGTTGCGCTGGACGCGCTGATCGTTTTACACGAGGAGTAAGCCATGCACATCGGGACGCATCACTGGCCGGCGCAGGAGCGGGTCATCTACGGAAAACCGGCGCAGGTCGCACTGGCCGAAGAACTCGCGCGCGCGGGGGCGGTGCGGGTGTTCGTGACCACCACGCGCTCGATCACGGACGGCGCGCTGGTTGAGCGTATCGTCAAGAGCCTGGGCGCGCGCTACGTCGGCAAATTCGACGCCATTTCCGCGCACAGCCCGCGCGAGGGCGTGATTGCCGGGGCGGCAGCGCTGCGCGCCGCCAACGCTGACCTGGTGGTCGCGGTCGGCGGCGGCTCGGTGATCGACGCCACCAAGGTCATGCTGCTCGCGCTCTGGCGCGGAGCGCACGATGTCGATGAACTCTCCGCGCTTGCCGGCGTTCGCGGCAGTGGCGGCCCCGAGGCAAGCGCCTGGGGCGCGGACCCGCAGCAGCTGCGCATGGTGGCCATCCCGACCACGCTCTCGGCGGCGGAGTTCTTCCAGAGCGCGGGGGTCACCGACGTGCAACGGCGCCTCAAGCAGATGTACGCACATCCCCTGGTGGTGCCCAAAGCGGTGATCCTCGACCCGGCGGCCACGCTGGAGACACCGATGGAACTGCTGCTCGCCACCGGCATGCGCGCGGTGGATCACGTGGTGGAGGGCTGGTGCTCGATCAAGGCCTCGCCGATGGCGGACGCGACAAATCGGGAAGCCATGCGCTTATTGGCGATGGCCTTGCCAAAAATATTTTCCGAAAAGGAAAATCTTGAATACCGGGCTCTGGCGCAGCATGGCATGTGGCTGTCGCGTATCGCCACCATGGCCGGCATCCCCTACGGCGCCAGCCACGGCATCGGTTACCTGCTGGGCGGCGGCCGCGGCGTGCCGCATGGCATCACGTCCTGCATCACCCTGCACACGGTGATGACCTGGAATGAGAGCGTAAATGCGGCACGTCAGGCCGACGTGAGTGCGGCGTTTGGCGCGCCGGGGCAAGCCGCTGGTGCGGTCCTGAGAAAATTCGTCACCGACCTGGGCCTGCCCGCCAGGCTGCGCGAGGTCGGCATCGCAAAAGATGAACTGCCTGCGATCGCCGCGAGCTGGGACGGCAGCGGCCCGATCGCCAGCAATCCGCGCAAAATGCGCGGGCAGGAGGATTTGCTCGAGGTCCTCGAGCTCGCCTGGTGACCGGCCGCAAGGGCCTGCGCGGTTTCGCTACTCGGGCTTGATGCCCGCGGTCTTGATGATCTGCGTGTACTTCGAGACGCCGTCGCGGATCAAAGCCGCCAGATCGGCGGGTGTGCCAGTCAGCGGTTCGGTGCCAGCTTTGTCGAACGCGGCGCGAGTATCGGCTGCCGAGACGAGCGCGACCAGTTCCTTGTTCAGGCGCTCGATGATGGGCTGCGGCGTGCCGGCGGGCGCCATGATTGCCAGCCATAGCGAGGCATCGAAGCCCGGGTAACCCGACTCGGCCACGGTCGGCACCTCTGGCAGCGAAGGGGAGCGTTTCGGCGTACCAACCACCAGTGCTCGCACCCGGCCCGATTTCGCGTGCGGCAGCAAAGAGGGCAGGCTGCCAAACAGCACCTCGACCTGTCCGCCGACTACCGCGGTTCCAGCTGGTCCGTTGCCGTTGTAGGGGATGTGCAGCATATAGGTGGCGGAGGCGTATTTCAGCATCTCCATCGCCAGGTGCGTGGTCGAACCCACTCCGGCGGAGGCGTAGTTGAGCTTGCCTGGCTGTTTTTTCGCCAGCACCACCAGTTCCTGCAGCGATTTGGCCGGCACCGTCGGGTTGACGACCAGCAGATAGGGCGAAACTGCCATCAGGCCCACGGGCGCGAAGTCCTTCAGCGGGTCGTACTCGAGCTTGGCATAAACGCCCGGCGCCACCACGTGCGTGCTGGTGGAGGCGACGGCGAGGTTGTAGCCGTCCTGCGCGGACTTGGCAATCACCGCGGTGCCTATGGTGCCGCCTGCGCCGCCGCGATTCTCGATGACGATGGCCTGGCCGAGCCGCTCGGAGAGCTTCTGCGCCACGATGCGCGCCACGATATCGGTCGAGCCGCCGGGCGGGAACGGCACCATCAAGCGGAT
>SHXK01000053.1 GCA_009693335.1 Betaproteobacteria bacterium
CTTTGAGTGAGGTGAGATCGGCAAGCGACAGCTCATGCGGCGTATGCCAGCCTTCCCCATAAGCTATCGGCGACGGTGCTACCGTCTGCCAGGGCGATTCGCCAGGCCCGAGCGGCTTACTCCCTGCCCAAGGCACCTGCACCGAGCCCTTGCGCCCCGCATGCGCCAGCTGCACGCCGATGGGAGAACGCGTGAGGCGACGGCAAGCGTCCACCACGCGCTTCATGGCCGCCTCGTTGCGGTCGTTGTAGAGGCCAGTGCAGCCGTGCGAGATCCGCCCTTCGCGCGTGACGCCGCTTGCCTCTACCAC
Source organism: Betaproteobacteria bacterium (assembly GCA_009693335.1). Classification (GTDB taxonomy): domain Bacteria; phylum Pseudomonadota; class Gammaproteobacteria; order Burkholderiales; family SG8-39; genus RBG-16-66-20. Next base: position 311 of record SHXK01000053.1, read on the forward strand.
GATAAGGCCGGCGCCCGAGCAGGCCATGGCACCCAGATGCATCAGGTGCCAGTCGCTCATGGTGCCGTCGTCCGCCGAGTACTGGCACATCGGGGCGACCGCGATCCGGTTGGGCAGGGTAAGGCCGCCGATCTGGATCGGCGTGAACAACTCAGGGGATTGCAACGGTGATTCCTCTCTCGGTGAATACTTTGCGTAGGGCCTGGGCGAAGGTAACGGCGCCAGGCTGATCGCCGTGCAAACACAGTGTATCCGCAGTTACCGCCACGCGTTTTCCCGTCAGGCTGGTGACATAGCCTTCCTCGATCATGCCCAGCACTTGTTTCACAGAGGCCGCCGGGTCTTCGATCAGACCGCCAGGCTGGTTGCGCGGCGCGAGCGTGCCCTCGTCGGAGTAACCACGGTCGGCGAAGACTTCCCCCGCTACTTTGATGTTTGCCTGTTTCGCTATTTGAAAATTTTTACTATTGGACAAAGCGTAGAGCATGACTTCGGGCCCCAAGTCCTTCACCGCGCGCACCATCGCTGCCGACAGGGCTTCGTCGTTCGCGGCCATGTTGTAGAGCGCGCCGTGGCATTTCACGTGGTGCAGCCTGGTACCGGCCACACGCGCAAATGCTTCCAGCGCGCCCGCTTGATAGATAATCAGGTCGTACATGTCTTGCGGCGAGATACGCATCACGCGGCGGCCGAAGCCCATCAAGTCCGGTAGCGACGGATGTGCGCCGACCGCGACGCCGTGATCCACCGCCAGGCGCACCGTCTGGCGGATCGTTGCCGGGTCGCCGGCATGAAAACCGCAAGCGATGTTGGCCGATGAAATGAAGGGCATGACCCCGGCGTCGGCGCCCATCTTCCAAGCGCCGTAGCTCTCGCCCATGTCACAGTTAAGGTCGATCTTTTTCATGCTGGTCTCATTCATGCTGGTCTCATTCTCCGTACATCCAGGTGAGCGTGCGCAGGGCCGCTGCTAGCCGTTGCCGCAGCACGCGGCGCAATTCCCCCGCTTGTGGCAGCGTACAGCGCGCGAACTGCAGCGTGCCACCGGGCATAAGTTGCGCCAGGCGCGGCACATCCGCTGCTGCAATTTCGGCGATCTTCGGATAGCCGCCGATGGTCTGGTGGTCGGCCATCAACGCGATCGGCAATCCGTTGGCCGGCACCTGCACCGTACCGAGGCAAGTCGGCTCGGATAGTATCTCAAGCGCTCCGGCAAGCGCCAGCGCCGGACCCGCCAGACGAAATCCCATGCGGTTGGAATCCGGCGTGACTTTCCAGGTCGCCTCAAAAAAAGCGCGCTGCGCCGCGGCGTCGAAAAGCGCGTGATGCCGGCCTTCCATGGCGTGAATCACGATCGGTTCGCGCTCGGGTAGTGTCAGGGCCGGTGCTGACCAGGTCACGCTGCGCAGGCCGTTCGACAGCGTTTTCTTCGACGCCATACTGGCATAGCGACTGCGCGCCAGCGCGGGCGAATTCGGCACTAGCGGCAATACGTCTCCGGTGCGCAGCAAGCGCCCTTCCAGGCCGCCGAATCCGGCCGGCAGGTAGGTGCTGCGGCTGGCCAACACCGGCGCCGTGGCGATGCCGCCTGCCACGGCCAGATAGGCGCGGCTGCCGACCAGCGCCCGACCTGTTTTTAAATGGCTTTTTTCCTCCACAAACACGGGTCTGTTCAGCGGCAGCGCCCGACCGTCAAGCGTGACATCGAATTGCGCACCGCATATCGCCACCAGCGCCGCGCATTCGAACTCGATCTCGGGGCCCAGCACGGTAATCTCGAGCGCCGCTTCGCCGTTGCGGTTGCCGACCAGTGCATTGGCAAGTTCAAACGCGACCGGATCCATCGGGCCGCAAGGAACCACGCCCAGGTGCTGCAGGCCGTAACGGCCGCGATCCTGCACCGTGCTGAGCAGGCCAGGCCTGAGAATATGCAGAGACCTGGTGCGGCTCAATGTGGAGGCCGACTGAGTTTCACAAATTCTTCGCCCGTGATCGCCACGAAGCGTACGCAATCGCCCGGCGCGAACAGGCTCGGCGGGTCGCGCGCCGGATCGAACACCGTGAGTGGCGTACGGCCGATAACGTTCCAGCCCCCCGGGGTCTCGTAAGGATAGACCGCGGTCTGTGCATTGGCGATGGCCACCGCGCCAATCGGCATGCGGGTGCGCGGGGTCGCGCGGCGCGGCACCGATAGCTTGGGATCCAGACCGCCGATGTAGGGCTGACCCGGAGAAAAGCCGACCATCAGCACCCAGTGTTGGGTCTTGAGGTGCCGTTTAATTATTTCCTTGATGGCGATGGAAGTTCTTTGGGAAACATCGGACAAATCCAGCCCGAATTCCTCGTCGTAGCACACCGGTACCTCGACCGTCCGACCGGAATCCTCGAACTTCGAAGCCGACTTGAAGCAATCCTGCAGCAGCTCTTCGCAAGCTTCCAGCACCGCATCAGGCAGTTGCGGATGGCAGGGATCGAAATGCAGGGCGATGCCGCACAGCGCGGGCACCACGTCCCGGAGCCATGGCACGGCGCGGGCGCGCAGCGCCACGGCTAGGGCCTGCAGCGAGCGGTTCAGCTCCAGGTCGAGCGTGGCGCCGAATTCGGCGTACACCGCCGTATCGCCGAGGGGCGACAGGCGTAGGGTCTTCAAGAGTTTTTTCAGTTTGGCTTGACCGCCTGCGACGCCGTTGGCAAAAGGCGGATGCGGGATCCTATATTCGTGGCACGGCCACGCCTATCATGCAGTCGCGGGTCACGCTCGCGGCCAGCCGTTCCTCGCTCCAGTCCTCGGTGTCCGCGGGGCGCATCGGCAGCACCAGGTAGCGCATGTCGGCGGTGGAATCATGGACCCTGATTTTTATTTCCTGAGCAAGTTCAAGACCAAATTCGGACAGTACGGCCCGTGGCTCGCGCACCGCACGCGAGCGGTAGTTGCGCGACTTGTACCACTCGGGCGGCATGCCAAGCAGCATGCGCGGATAGCAGGAACACAGGGTGCAGACCACCAGGTTGTGCTCGGTTGGGGTGTTCTCCACCACCACCAGCTTGAGGGCCGGGATCTCCAGCCCGAGTTCTTCGCAGGCGCGGGTGCCGTCTTGCAGAAGTTTTTTTCTAAACTCCGTATTAACCCAGGCCTTGGCCACGACTCGCGCGCCTCGCTCCGGTGTAATGTTGCGGACCTCTTCCACCGTAGCCGCGAGCTGGGCTTCGGTGACGATGCCTTTTTCCACCAGCAGCTCACGCAGACTCACCTCCATCAACTGGAAGTAGCTGTAGGGCTGATAGGAGCCTTGGTCCTTCATCCATTTTCTCCTTCCAGCCAATGCTGGAAGATTTCGACCTCAATCACGTCGTCCGGATTGCCCTGGTAATCGGGCCAGACTTTCTTCTGCAGGAAACGCACCCGGTAGAGCGGCTGCTTGGGCTCGCCGCTTCTTTGCTGTGCCAGTTCCTCCGGGTTGCCGAAGGTGCCGCAGAACCGCTCGATCACACCACTGTGGCCACGGATGTAGAACGGCGTGCGGATATGGCCGAGAGGGTAAATATTTCTTACCCGGACAGCATCTCCAGGTTTAAACCTTGCTTCCATCGCGCTTCCCTATCTCCGCCATCTTTTTACCGAGCTCTTCAGTGGTAATGACCCCGCGCTGGATCATGGTCTGGGTGATCGAGGTCACCCAACGCTCGTAATAGCTCATGCGCTCGTAAGCATCGGGCGGCAGCGTCTCGATGTTCTTGCGTAATTCGTCCACCGTCATCAGCTGCCTGCCGCCCTTGATGCCGGAAAGCAGCAGCCTTAACGCGTCCACGCGCCGCTCCCAGTCCACGTAGTCGTGTTCGGTGAATTCGACCTTGCCGGCAGGCAGGCCGCCCATGTCGTGATGGCTGCGTTCGATCACGCCGGTTATATTAGCCGCATGAGCGTTGCTGCGCAGCAGTTGCCGTCGGCGGGGAGCATCCTCCTCGACCACGTTTCGCACTTCGTGCCGGATCTGGCCGAGGCGGCGCGCGCGCTGGCTGCGCTCGGCTTCACAGTGACGCCGCCCTCGGCGCAACACACGCAGGACGGGCCCGCCGGGACCGCTAACGTCTGCGTGATGCTGGCGCAGGGCTACCTCGAGTTTCTCGCACCGGACACCGGCACACCGAACTCCGACACGCCGAACGCGCAACGCCTGCGTACTTCCATGCAGCGCTACCCGGGTGTGCACTTGGCCTGCTTCGGCACACCGGATGCCGAGGGCGAGCAGCAGCGCTTGAGGGTGCACGATTTTTCGCCTCAGCCTTTGGTAAAACTCGAAAGAAAAGTGGACCACCAGCACCACGCGAGCTTCTCCGTGGTCCGGGCCGCGCCGGAGAAAATGCCCGAAGGGCGAATTCAGTTCGTGCAACACCACACTGCGCAAGCCCTCTGGCGACCGCAGTACCTAGGCCACCCCAACCAGGCCGTGAAGCTCGCCTGCGTGTTTGTGGTGGCGGACGACCCGGTAGTGACGGCGGTGCGCTGGGCGCGCTTCGCCGCCCTGCTGCCACGACCGGTGGGTGCCTTCGTCCACCTGCCTACCGCGCGTGGCCAGGTGCTCATCGGCAGGCGCGAGCACTGGGGCGCACTCCTGGGGGATGCGCCCGCGGCGCCGGCGCTGGCCGGCTACGCCCTCGAATGCCAGGATCCCACGAACTTGATTTCCCGTTGCCAGTTGCTCGGGCTTGCGCTGCGGAAATTGCGAAAGAATCTGTACGCCGTGTCGCTGCCTGCAGCCTTGGGTGGATCGTGTCTCGTCGGCACCAAGCAAGCCTTGGCTCTGGGATAAAAAAACCTTGAAAAACGATCTTTGCTCGCTTTCCGCCACCCAGCTCCTGGCGCTATACCGGAGCAAGAAACTGTCGCCCGTCGAAGTCACTCGCGCCACCCTTGAACGGATAGAGAGGCTCAACCCGATCCTGAACGCATTTTGTTTTCTGGATGCCCGTTTTTCACTACAACAAGCAAAACAATCCGAAAAACGTTGGGCCAGAGGTCGGCCGCAGGGCCTGCTCGACGGTGTGCCGGTATCCATCAAGGACCTGCTGCTGACCAAAGGCTGGCCGACGCTGCGCGGCTCGAAAACCATCGATCCGCAAGGGCCGTGGCACGACGATGCGCCGGTGGTGGCGCGGCTGCGCGAACATGGCGCGATACTGCTCGGCAAGACCACCACCCCGGAGTTCGGCTGGAAAGGCGTCACCGACAGTCCACTCACCGGGATCACGCGCAACCCCTGGAATCCACAAATGACGCCGGGCGGCTCTTCGGGCGGCGGCGCGGCGGCGGTCGCCGCCGGTATGGGCCCGCTCACCGTCGGCACCGACGGGGGCGGCTCGATCCGCATCCCCTGCGGCTTCACCGGCCTATTCGGCCTGAAACCGTCTTTCGGTCGTGTTCCCGCCTGGCCGCTCTCGCCGATGGGCACCATTGCCCACGTCGGACCGATGACGCGCACGGTGAAGGATGCCGCGCTGCTGATGAACGTGCTGTCCCTGCCCGATACCCGCGACTGGCATGCGCTGCCCTACGACCGGCGCGACTACCGCATTGGCCTCAACGCAGGCGTAAAGGGGCTGCGTATCGCTTACTCGGCGAACCTGGGTTATGCCAAGGTTGATCGTGAAATCGCTGCGCTGGTGGAAAGCGCGGTAAAAAAATTCCAGAACCTGGGTGCGATCGTCGAAGCACGGGATCCGGGCTTCAAAGACACCGGGCCGCTGTTCGCGGCGCACTGGTTTCCGGGCGCAGCCTATGTGGTGCGCCATACGCCGCCGCGCCAGCGCAGGTTGATGGACACAGGTCTGCTCGACACCGCGCGTAGGGGTGAAATGGTCACGACCGAGGAATACATGAATGCAATACAACAGCGCGGCGCGCTGGGCGTACTGATGAACCGCTTTCACGATACCTACGACCTGCTGGTCACGCCGACCCTGCCGCTGGCGGCCTTCGAAGCAGGCAAGGAAGTCGCCAATCTACTGAAGGAGAAACGCTGGACGGACTGGTCGCCCTTCAGCTATCCGTTCAACCTCACCCAGCAGCCCGCCGCCACGGTGCCTTGCGGCCTGACCAGGCAGGGCCTGCCAGTCGGCCTGCACATCGTCGGCCCGCGCTACGCCGACGCGCTGGTGCTGCGCGCCGCGCGCGCCTTCGAAGCCACGCAGCCGATCGCGCTGCCGCCAATTTAGCGGCGCCCATGGAGCCCCGCCACTTCCGCCACTGGCCGCCCGACCTGCCGCGCTCGCTGCGCGCGCCGCGCATCACGCTGCCGGAAATGTTCTTGCGATCGGCGCAAAAATTCCCCGAGAAACCAGCCGCGATTTTCAATGGCCTGACGCTTAGTTATGCCGAATTAAAAGCAAGAATTGAAAATCTCGCCGGCCATCTCCAGCACGCCTGCGGCGTGCAGCGCGGCGACCGGGTGCTGCTCGACATGCAGAACGGTCATGATTTCGTCATCGCCTGTTTCGCCATCCTGCGCGTCGATGCGGTGGTGGTCCCGGTGAGCCCGATGAACCTCACCGAGGAATTACGCCACTACCTAGCAGATAGCGATGCCAGGGTCGCAATCGTCGACGCAGACCTGTACTCAAGGTTCTCGGCTTTGTCTTTGGCCCATGTAATCCTGCTGGGGGAAATTCCGCAAAACGCACCACCAGCAAACCCCAGCTCCTCGCAGCCCGACGACTTGTGCATGATGCCCTACACCTCCGGCAGCACCGGGCAGCCCAAGGGCTGCATGCACACGCACGCCAGCGTGCTGCACAACGTGGCCGGCGCCGTGGCCTGGAAGCATGTCGATGAAAACACGGTAGCTCTGGCCACGGCGCCATTTTTTCATGTCACTGGCCTGGTCCACAGCTTCCTTGCCCCCCTCTACGCGGGCGGCAGCATGGTGATCCAGCGACGCTGGGATCCGCTGGCGGCGGCAGAACTGGTCGAGCGTCACCAATGTACGCATTGGGACAATGTACCGACCATGGTGGTGGACCTGCTGTCACAACCGCAAGCGCTGGAGCATGACCTCACGTCGCTCAAATGGATCTTCGGCGGCGGTGCGGCGATGCCCGAAGCGATCGCACAGAAATTGTTCGAGCTGTGCGGCGTACGCTACCTCGAGGGCTATGGCCTCACTGAGACCATCTCGCAGACCCACATCAACCCGCCGCAGAACGCGAAACGGCAGTGCCTCGGCATTCCTACCTTTGATACTGAGGCGCTGGTGATTGATCCTGAAAACCTGCGAATTCTTGAACCGGGAAAGCAAGGCGAAATCGTCGTCCGTGGCCCGCAGTTATTCACCGGCTACTGGAAAAACGAGAGTGCCTACGAGGAATCCTGGTGCCAGGTGGAGGGCAAGAAGTTCTTCCGCACCGGCGACCTCGGTCGTACCGACGAGGACGGCTACTTCTACATCTCGGACCGACTAAAACGCATGATCAACGCCGCCGGCTTCAAGGTCTGGCCAGCCGAGGTCGAAGCCATGATGTACAAGCACCCCGCGATCAAGGAATGCTGCGTCATCGCCTCGCCCGATGCGCGCAAGGGCGAGAGCGTAAAGGTGGTGGTGGTCCTGAAAGAAGATTTTTCCGGAAAAGTGAGCGGCGAGGACATTCTTAGCTGGTCACGAACCCAGATGGCCGCCTACAAAGCCCCTCGCCTGCTCGAATTCAGCGACGCCCTGCCCCGCACCGCTTCGGGCAAGCTCATGTGGCGCGCGCTGCAGGAGCGCGAGTTCACTCAGCCCGCGCCGGCTATTCAACCTTGATGCTGTTGTCGCGGATCAGCTTGCCGAGCTTGTCGGACTCGTTCTGGACGTGCCTGAGAAATTCCTCGGGCGTGCTGGCGACGATCTCGAAACCCTGCTCGACGAGCTTGCCACGCACTTCCGGCGCCTGCAGCGTACGCACCGTCTCGTGATGCACGCGCGCCACCACCTCGCGCGGCATCCCGACCGGACCGAGGATGCCGAACCAGGAGATCTGCTCGAAACCCGGATAGGTCTCCCCGAGCGTCGGCACCTCGGGCAACTGGGCCATGCGCTGCTTGCCGCCGACCGCGATCCCCTTGACTTTGCCCGACTTGATATGCGGCAGAATCAGCGGTGCTGACATGAAGGTGATATTCACCTGCTGGCCAAGCAGCGCCTGGATCATCGGGCCACCGCCCTTGTAGGCGATATGCGTCGTCTTGATCCCAGCGTAGCGCTCGAGGATGAGCGCTGCGAGGTGGTTGGAGCTCCCCGAACCGGGCGTCGAATAGGTCACCCTCTCCGGATTCGCTTTGGCGTGAGCGACGATCTCGAGCAGGGTGTTCGGCGCGTAGCTGGTCACCGCCACCAGTGCGCTCGGCGAAGTCACCATCAGGCTGATGTGTTCGAGCGTCTTGAACGGGTCGGGCGCCGACTTGTAGAGGTGGTGGTTGATCGCATGGGTGTCAAACACCATGAGTAGCGTGTAGCCATCGGGCGCCGCCCTGGCGGCCTCGGTGGCGCCAATCGCGCCGCCCGCGCCGCTGCGGTTTTCGATCAGCACCGATTGGCCGAGATGCTCCTGGAACTTCGCCTGGATGACGCGTGCAATCAAGTCGGTGGTGCCGCCCGGCGGAAACGGCACGATGAGGCGCACTGGTTTGACTGGGTAAGATTGGGCAAATGAGAGGAGCGGCAAGAGCAGTAATGCGTAAAACAGGCGTTTCATTCCATACCCCCCTTTGGTTGGAAGCATTATTAGACATGAAGACTGGAAAGCCGTCACCGCAACACGCAATCGCCACGGGAATCGCTTGACCGGGTAGTACGGCAGTACTGCAGTACGTTTGTGCCGCACTGCAATATCAGCCCCCTGCCAGCACCCAGACACAAGTGCGTTCCTTAACGCACAAGTGCGTTCCTGCTAAGGTGCTCTGGCCATCCTGCCATTGCGCAACGAGGTGCTTCGCCTTGAGCGCGCTTCCCGAGCTTTCGACAAGCCGAGCAGCCGGGCTGCGTTGCCGCCCATGATGCGATCTCTTTGCGCGACAGACAGTCCGGGAACTTTCTTGATGAAGGCCACGGGATCTTCGACTCCCATGTCGTAGGGGTAATCGGTGCCGAGCAGCACATGGTCGGCGCCAAAGCGTTCAAGCAGGTGCTTCAACATCCCGGGATCGAAGGTGATGGTGTCGAAATAGAACTTTTCCAGTGATCTGGAAGGTTTGCGCTTGAGCACGGTGCGGCAGTCGGGCCGTGCCTTCCAGGCGTGGTCCATACGCGCCCAATAGTGCGCCAGGTAGCCACCGGCATGCGGCAGCACCACTTTCAGCTTCGGATGGCGTTCCATCACCCCATCGAAGATCAGGTGGCTTGCCGCGACGGTGGTTTCCAGCGGATTGCCGATCACGTTGTTGAAGTAGTGGTCCATCAGCCGCTCGCCCTGCGTGTAGCCGATCGGGTGCATGAAAATCACCGCGTTGAGGTCTTGAGCCTTGGCGAAAAATTTTTCAAGCGCCAGACGCGAATCGGTCAACTCCATCCCGTTCACGCTCGGGTTGATCTCGACGCCGCGCAAGCCTAGTTTTTTTATCGCGTATTCGAGTTCAGCGACTGCAAGCCCCGGGTCCTGCAAGGGGACGCTGCCCAGGCCCACGAAGCGATCGGGCCATTGGGCGACGATCTGCGCAATCCCTTCGTTCACTGCGCGCGCGAGTTCAGCACCCAAGCCCGGCTCGGTCCAGTAGTAGGTCTGGTTCGGCGCCGGCGACACTGCCTGGATATCGATACCCATGCGATCCATGTGCTTGAGCCGAACTGCGATCTCCGAGAGCATCGGAGCGCGGTCCTGCATCTGCTTGACGTTCACTGCGCGCGTCAAGGCATTGGCGAACTGGACCGATGGCTCGTGCTGGGCCGGATTCAGGTACGCGACTTTCGCCGCCACGTCCCGGTTCAGGTAATGGCAATGAATGTCGATCTTCAGGTTTGTATTCTTTTTCCTTCGTACTGTGGTCGTGGAAGCGGAAGACGCCGGCGCACAGCTGTACATCATGGATTGACCTTGATGTTCGCCGTCTTGATCAGTCGGGTGTACTTGTCCATCTCGACCCTGATGAAAGCGCCGAACTGCTCCGGCGTGCTGCTCACCGCCTCGACGCCGAGGTCGGCGAATTTTCCCTTGACCACCGGGTCTCGTATCACCTTGACCATGTCGGCGTGAAATTTGTCGACCAAGGCCTTGGGCACTCCCGTCGGATAAAACACGCCCCACCAGTTGACCGCCACCAACCCCGGCACCACCGAATCGCAGGTCGGCAGGTCGGAGAGAAGCGCGAACCTCTCTGCCCCGGTCGCGCAAAGGCCGCGCAGTTTGCCGGCACGGATGTGCTGCATTGCCGGCAAGGCATCAGAAAAAATCAGCTGGATTTGCTGCCCGAGCAGGTCCTGTACTGCCAGTACCCCGCCCTTATAGGGGATCTCGACCATGTTCACCTTGGTGAGATTCTTCAGCATCTCGGTACTCAGGTGCGAAAGGCTGCCCGGTCCGCTGGTCCCATAGGAGAGCTTGCCGGGATTGGCGCGGGCGTAAGCGAGCACCTCGTCGAGCGATTTCACCTGCCAGGCCGAATTGACGACGAGCACGTTGGGTCCGGTCGAGATCAGCGACACCGGGACAAAATCCTTCGCCATGCTGTAGGGAACCTTGGAGAGCAGAGGATTAACCGCAGCTGGCCCAATATTGCCGACCACGAAGGTATAGCCGTCAGCAGGCTGGCGTGCCGCGAATTCCATGCCGATGGACCCGGCAGCGCCAGGCTTGCTCTCGATCAGCACCTGCTGGCCCCAGACTTCGGATAGTTTTTGCCCAAATACGCGCGCCATCAGGTCGGAACTGCCGCCGGGCGGATAGGTCACGATCAGTCGGACCGGCTTCACAGGAAAGGCTTGCGCCAGCGCGGGGTTGAATTGCACCAGCGCAAAGGTAGCCAACAGCTTCCACAACAAATTTCTGAGCATCGTCCCCTCCCGGTTTATGCTTGCACGGATTCTTACCGGAACAGGTCCCTTAAGCAATGGCCAACGCTCTGTCTTTCAATATGCGTCTTCTCGCCCACCACGAGCTGCAGGGCTACGGCGGCATCGGCGAGGGCATGGCGCTGCAGCAAACGCGGGACGGACGGCGCATCCTGTGGCTGGCGCACGAGGCGGCGCCGAAGAACTTCACCGGCATCGACGTCAGCGACCCGCGCGACCCGCGCGTGGTGGTGCAGACCGACTTGCCGCACGCAAAAGTGCGCTCCAACTCCCTCGACGTGACGGGCGACGTCATGGCCGTCGCCTATCAGACCAGCGCGGTGGGCATGAAACCCGCCGGCTTCGACCTGTTCGACATTGCCAGACCGAAGCAACCACGGCTGATTTCGCACTTCGATGCCTCGGGACTGTATTCGCGTGGGGTGCACCAGCTATGGTTCGTTGACGGTGAATTCGTCCACATGTCGAGCGGCGCACCGGATTTCCAACCGCGCCACCCGGAGGATGACCAGTTCTACCGCATTGTTGACGTACGCGACCCAGCCAAACCGACGGAAGCGGGACGTTGGTGGCTACCGGGCACCCGCGAGGGTGACGCCGCGCCCGCGCCGACCCGGCTCGATGCGCGCATAGCGACCGGTTTTCGCGTGCACAACACCAACGTGTTCCCTCAGCGCCCCGATCGCGCCTACGTCGGCTACATCGACGGCGGCGCAGTGATCCTCGACATCGCCGACAAGTCGCGGCCCAAGCTGGTCGGCCACTGGAATCATTCGCCGCCCTTCAATGGCTTCACGCACACCGTGCTGCCGCTGTTCGGCCGCGATCTCCTGATCGTCAGTGACGAATGCGTGCGCGACGACGGCATCGACTGGCCACGGTTGGTGTGGGTGGTGGACGGGCGCGACGAGCGCAATCCGGTGCCGATCAGCACCTTCCCCGCGCCGCCGGTCGAAGCCTTCATCAAACGCGGTGGGCGTTTCGGCGCCCACAACCTGCACGAGAATCAGCCTGGACCAACTTCGTTCCGCTCGGAGACGATCATCGTCGGCACTTTCTTCAACGCGGGAGTGCGCGTCTATGACGTCGCCAACCCTTTCCAGCCACAGGAGATTGCCTATTACGTTCCCGAGGCGCCAAAGCTTTCTCGTGCCGGCGCGATCCAGCTGAACGATGTTTACGTGGACGAAAAGCGCATCGTCTATACCGTGGACCGACATGCGGGCGGCCTTTACATCCTCGAGATGACGATTTAATGGCAGAGGAAGACCGCAGCAATACGCGCGACCCGCTCGCAGGCCGCATCCCGATCATCCTCATCACCGGTTTCCTCGGCAGCGGCAAGACCACGCTGCTCGGGCGCCTCTTGCGTCACCCGGGGATGGAGCGCGCCGCGGTGATCATCAACGAATTGGGCGACATCGCGATCGACCATCAGCTGGTAGCTGCGTCCGCGGAGCAAATGACGCTGCTGGGCAACGGCTGCCTGTGCTGCAGCGTGCGCACCGACCTGCAGGAAACCCTGCGCGAGCTTTTCATCAAGCGGCGCGCCGGGGCAGTGATCGATTTCGACCGCGTCTTCGTCGAAACTACCGGCCTCGCCGACCCGGTACCGGTATTGCATTCCTTTCAGAGCGACGGCCTGCTCGGGGCGCAGTACCGGCTCGATGGCGTGGTCACCGTGGTGGACGCGGTGAACGGCATGGGGCAGCTGGATACGATGTCCGAGGCAGTCAAACAAGCCGCTGTGGCAGACCGGATTGTATTGAGCAAGACGGATATTGCAGACGCGAATGTTGTCGCGCTTTTGCTTGAACGCTTGAAAACACTCAACCCATTCGTTGCAATTCTCGAGGCAATCCAAGGTGAGATCGACCCTGCATCACTGGTCAATCTCGGACCAGCGAGCGCCAAAACCCTGCCGCTTGAACTGAATCGATGGCTCGGTACGGGCGACGGCGAAGCCTACCTCGGCAAGCGCCTCGTGGGCGCGCACGACGCCGCGATCCAAGCCTTCAGTCTGCGCTTTGAGCAGCCCTACACCTGGGACAGCTTGAATGCGGCGCTGCAGACGCTGGCTGCGCTACGCGGCCCTGACCTGCTGCGCGTCAAGGGCATCGTCAATGTGGTGGGCGAATCAGGCCCGGTAATCCTGCAGGCAGCCCAGCACGTGATCCATCCGCCCGTCACGCTGCAAAGTTGGCGCGATGCCGACCGCAGCACGCGCATCGTTTTCATCACGCGCAATATCACCCGCGAGTCGGTGGCGTCCCTGTTTACCGCCGTGGGCGCGCTGACCGGGCACTGAGTCTATGGACGGGCAAAACTAAACGACAGTTGGCGGTGATGCCGGATGGACAGCAGCCACACCGTCGCAGGACGGGCCGGTGCTAGACTCACCCGCAGTAGACGCAGGGGGATCGCCGATCGGCTGCTATGGCCCCTTACGGACGGCATGCCGACGAAGCATCCGCATCAAGCAAGCAACACAAAGGAGTGGCAAATCAACGTGACCCTCAATCGGCATTGGGATGAGGAAGTCGATGTGCTCGTGTTGGGCGGCGGATGCGGTGGAATGTCGACCGCGCTCGCCTGCTCGATTCTCGGCATGTCGGTCCTGCTATGTGAAAAGACGGATCAGGTCGGTGGCACCACGTCCACCTCTGCCGGCACGATCTGGATTCC
>SHXK01000054.1 GCA_009693335.1 Betaproteobacteria bacterium
AGCAGCCGGTCGGCAAGACCAACCTGATCGGCGAAGTAAAAAAGGATGCGTCGCTGGTATCGGTGCTGCAGGCCACGCGCATGCCGCCGCTGCACGGCGCTAGCATGTGGGACGGCAAGAAAGCGCAATACCTTTTTTCGACCACCACCCTGTTGCTGGTGCGCGGCAAGGCGCTGCAACTGTCGGTTTATACGCTGTTCGAGGGTCCGGCGGACGTGGACTGGCTACAGACCATCTCGCAGCGCTGGGTGGACGAACTGCTGCGCTTGAATCCGCGCTAGGAGGTTTACGTGCCCTCGTTCGACGTCGTCTCGCAGGTGGACCGCCAGGAAGTCAAAAACGCGCTCGAACAGGCCAACAAGGAGGTCGCCAACCGTTTCGATTTCAAAGGCTCGGATGCCCGCGTGGAATTGGCCGAACTGGTGCTCACGGTATTCGCCGACGATGAATTCAAACTTGGCCAGGTGCTGGACGTGCTGCGCGGCCGCCTGAGCAAGCGCAATATCGACATTCGCTGCCTCGAGCTCGGCACAGTGGAGAAAATTTCCGGTGACAAGGTCAAGCGCGCAGTGACGGTCAAAGTCGGCGTGCCGCAAGACCAAGGCAAGCAGATCCAGAAACTGCTGAAGGATGCGAAGCTGAAGGTGGCGGCCTCGATCCAGGGCGACGCAGTGCGAATTTCGGGCACCAAGAAAGACGACTTGCAGTCGGCGATACAGTTGGTGCGCAAGTCCGTCACCGACCTGCCGCTGCAGTTCATCAATTTCCGGGATTAGGCTTTCGAAAGACCCTCGCTCCAGCGGTCGTAGATCCGGTCGGCGATTTTGTGTAGGGCGGTCACACGCGCTGCCAGATTTTTCTCAATTTTCGCCGGCACCTGCACGCCGGGGCTCGCCGCTGCCGCACGGATCTCGTTGGCGCCGCCGCGGCACCAGTCACGGATCAGCTCTGCGGTCATCTCGACGTGGCACTGCATACCCAGATGCTTGCCAGTGGCAAAGGCCTGGTTGGCGCAGTGCGCATTACCGAGCACGCGGGTCGCACCGGGCGGAATGCTGAAGGTCTCCCCGTGCCAGTGGAAGGACTCAAAGGCCGTCAGCGATCCGAACCACTCGCGCGCGACGTTGTTGTCCGCGACCTCCACTTGGCCCCAGCCGATTTCCTTGACCTGTGCAGACGTCACTTCCCCGCCCAGCGCCTTGGACATCAACTGCCCGCCAAAGCAGTGGCCGAGCGCAGGCACGTCCTGGCGCACCGCCTCGCGCACCAGTTCCAGTAGCGGCTTGATCCAGGGCAGAGCGTCGTTGACGCTCATCGGTCCGCCCATGAAAGCCAGACCGGAAAACCGGCGCACGTCCTTGGGCACCGCCCGTCCTTCGTCGAGCGGGAACAGCTTCCAGGGTATCGCCTGCCGCTCGAGGTAACTGGCAAAATAGGCTGGACCTTCACTGCGGGCGTATCTGAAAATGGCGACCGGTTTCATGCGCCGACATTCTATTGCGCTTCCCGCCCTACTCGCGAGCCTGCTGCTGGCGAGCCTGTCGGCGATGCTGGCCACGTCAACGGCTAGTGCGGCGGAGGTTGCCCTGATCGGCACCTTCGACACCAAGGCGGCCATCCTGTCGTTCGACGCGGGCCCACCCAAGACGGTGAAAGTGGGGCAAACCTTCGGCGGCGTCACCGTGATCGCCGTTGCCAAGGACCGCGCGACCGTCGACATCGACGGCAAGCGTCGCGTGCTAATACGCGGCCAGACCTACAGCAGCGGGGCGGGTACGGCGGCCCAGAGCGTGACGCTCGCCGCCGGAGCTGGCGGCCACTTCCTGGCCGACGGGCAAATCAATGGCGGGACGATCCGCTTTCTGGTGGACACGGGCGCCTCCGCGGTCGCCATTCCCGCCAGCGACGCCAAACGGCTGCGCATCGACTACCAGAGCGGTCGGCGTGGCACCACCCAGACCGCAGCTGGGCTTACCGCGATGTATATGGTCAGACTCGACAGCGTTCGCGTCGGCAACATCGAGTTGCGAAACATCGAGGCGATAGTGATCGAGCAAGGCCTGGACACCCCGCTACTCGGCAACACTTTTCTCAACCGCATGGAGATGCGGCGCGAAGGCCAGACCATGACGCTGACCCGCCGCTACTAGAATCAGCGTCCCGGCAGCAGCGGGACGAAACGCACCGGCAGGACGCTTTTCGTCGCGAGCCTGCCCTCTGCGGTCTTCACGATCAGCAGCAGTTCCTGCGTCTCGCCGCTGGCGCCGACCGGGATCACCATCCTGCCGCCAGGCTTGAGCTGCGCCAGCAGTGCCTCGGGTACGCGCGACGCGGCTGCCGTGACCACGATGGCGTCGAACGGCGCTTGCTCCGGCCAGCCCTGGTAGCCGTCCCCGATTCTGATTTGGATGTTGCCATAGCCCAGTTTTTTGAGTTGTTGCGCCGCTTCTTTTCCAAGCACCTCGATAATTTCAATGGAAAAGACGCTGGCTACAATTTCCGCCAGAACCGCAGCTTGGTAGCCGGAGCCGGTGCCGACTTCCAGCACCCTGTGATGCGGCGCCGGCATGATGAGGTCGGTCGACAGGGCGACAATGTAGGGCTGCGAGATGGTCTGCCCCTGCCCGATCGGCAGGGGGTGATTGCGGTAGGCGAGCGCGCGCTGCCCGGCGGGAACCAACCGGTGGCGATCAACCTTACCGAGCGCCGCGTGCACCCGCGGCGACAGGGCGGGCAAGCCGGTGAGTCCACGGGTCTCCACGTACATCGCCTCGACCTCGGCCACCATGCGAGCCCGCTGCGCAGCGAAATCCTGGGCCAGGGTTTCTTCCACCAAGAGGAACCCGAGAAGTAGGCGGGCGAGGACGCCCGCATTCGTCCTTAAGCCCGCTTGTCCCTCTCAATGAGCGCGTAGGCGGAGTGGTTGTGGATCGATTCGAAATTCTCCGACTCGACCACGTAAGCAGCGATGCGCTCGTCCAAATTGAGGAGTGCGGCGATGTCGCGCACCATGTCCTCGACGAATTTCGGATTGTCGTAGGCGCGTTCGGTGACAAATTTCTCGTCCGGGCGCTTGAGCAGCCCGTAGAGCTCGCTCGAGGCCTGCTTCTCGATCAGGTCAACGATTTCCTCGATCCAGACGAAGTCGCTGGTTTTCGCCGTGACGGTGACGTGCGAGCGCTGATTGTGGGCGCCGTAGGCGGAGATTTTCTTCGAGCAGGGGCACAGGCTGGTCACCGGCACCAGCACCTTCATGGCGAAGCTGTGCTTGGTTTTTCCTATTTCACCGATGAAAGTGACCTCGTAGTCCATCAGGCTCTTCACGCCGGACACCGGGGCTTTTTTCTCGATGAAGTAGGGGAAACTCATCTCGATGCGGCCTTCCTTGGCCTCCAGGCGCTCGACCATTTGCTGGAGCATGGTCTTGAAACTCTCGACGGTGAGCTCACGCTCCTGCGCGCTCAGGATCTCGACGAAGCGCGACATGTGCGTGCCCTTGAAGTGATGCGGCAGGCCGACGTACATGTTGAAGTTGGCGATGGTGTGCTGTACACCGCCCGCGCGCTCCATGATGCGCACTGGGTGGCGGATCGCCTTGACGCCGACTTGGTCGATCGCCAGCTTGCGCGAATCAGCGTCGCTCTGGACGTCGGGAATGTTATGCAGGTCTCTGGGCTTCATAGGTGTGATTATAAGTCCCTGGTCCATGGCTCGGGCATCACACTGTGCCCCGAAATTCACCCGGAGATGGCGTTCCTGATCGAGTGCTGGATGCCTAGGGCGTCCAGGCCGACTCCGGCCAGGAGCTTTGCCGGATCGCCATGATCGATGTAGCGGTCCGGCAAGCCGAGTAAAAGTACTTTCTTTTCAATGCCCAAGGCTGCCAGCGCCTCGCACACCGCGCTGCCGGCCCCGCCCATGACCTGGTGCTCTTCCACCGTCACGAGCAGTTCGTGCGTTTGCGCCAAGCGCTTGACCAGGTACGTGTCCAGCGGTTTGATAAAGCGCATGTTGGCCACGGTCGCGTCCAGATTTTCCGCCGCTTCCAGCGCCGGCTTCAGCATCGAACCGAATGCGAGGATGGCAATCTTTTTTCCTTCTCTGCGGATTTCACCTTTGCCTATCGGCAGGGCGCGCATTTCTTGCTCTATGGCCTTGCCCACGCCCACCCCGCGCGGATAACGCACTGCCGCCGGGCTGTTCAGCTGATAAGCCGTGTACAACATCTGCCGGCACTCGTTTTCGTCAGCCGGCGCCATCACGGTGAAGTTGGGGATAGTGCGCAGGTAGGCGTAGTCGAAGGCGCCGTTGTGCGTCTGGCCGTCGCCGCCCACCACCCCGCCCCGGTCGAGCGCGAACAGCACCGGCAGGTTCTGGATCGCGACGTCGTGGATCAACTGGTCGTAGCCGCGCTGCAGGAAGGTGGAGTAGATCGCCACCACCGGTTTCAGGCCTTCGCAGGCCATGCCCGCAGCGAAGGTGACGGCGTGCTGTTCCGCGATAGCAGCATCGAAATAGCGGTCTGGAAATTCCTCCGAGAACCGCACCATGCCGGAGCCTTCGCGCATCGCGGGGGTAATTGCCACCAGGCGCTCGTCGGCCCGCGCCATATCACACAGCCAGTCGCCAAAAATCTGGCTGTAGCTGGGCTTGGCGGCCGACGCCGGTTTCCTGATCCCTTCGGCGGGATCGAATTTTCCAGGGCCGTGGTAAGTGATCGGATCTTCCTCGGCCAGCTTGTAGCCCTGACCCTTCTTGGTCACCACATGCAGGAACTGCGGCCCTTTCAGCCCGGAGATGTTAGTCAGCGTCGGGATCAGCGAATCGAGATCGTGGCCGTCGATCGGCCCGATGTAGTTGAAGCCGAACTCCTCGAACAGGGTCGAGGGCACCACCAGTCCCTTGGCGAGTTCCTCAACGCGCTTGGCCAGATCGAGTAGCGGCGGCACGGTCTTCAGCAGCCTTTTGCCCGCCCCGCGAGCTGTGACATACGGCCCTGACATCAGCCGCGCCAGGTAGCGGTTAAGCGCGCCCACGGCGGGCGAGATCGACATCTCGTTGTCGTTCAGGATCACCAGCAGATCGGCGTCCATGACGCCGGCGTTGTTCATCGCCTCGAACGCCATCCCGGCGGACATGGCGCCGTCGCCGATCACTGCGACCACCCGCCGCTGCTCACCTTTTCTTTTTGCCGCCATCGCCATGCCGAGGGCGGCCGAGATCGAGGTCGAGGAGTGCGCCGTGCCGAAGGCATCGTATTTAGATTCGCTGCGCCGCGGGAAACCCGAAATGCCGTCGATCATGCGCAGCCGCGCCATTTGCTCGCGCCGGCCGGTGAGGATCTTGTGCGCATAGGTCTGGTGGCCAACGTCCCAGACGATGCGGTCCTCGGGGGTGTTGAACACATAATGCAACGCGATGGTCAACTCGACCGTGCCAAGGTTGGACGACAGATGGCCGCCGGTCTTCGACACCGTGTCGAGGACAAAAGCGCGTAGCTCGATGGCGAGCTGGTGCAATTGCCGGTGATCCAACTGCCTCAGCGCTGCTGGATCGTTGATGGTCTTCAGCAATTCGTACATCGCTGAATTGTAGCCGTCCGCCGGCAGCTCCCCGGCGAGCGTCGCCATACTAAAACTAAAATTTTCTCAGAACGATGAAATCCGCGAGCTGCCGAAGTCGCTGCGCGCTCTGGCCGTAGCTGTCGAGCGCCGCGTGCGCAGCGCAGCGCAGTTCTTCGGCGAACGCTCTGGCACGCGCCACCCCCATCGCTGAGACGTAGGTGTGCTTGCCCTGCTTAGCATCCTTGCCTGCGGTTTTGCCCAGTGTCGCCGTGCTCGCCTCCGTGTCCAGCACGTCGTCCACGACCTGGTAGGCGAGGCCGACACGGTGTCCGTACTGCTCCAGCGCCGCCGGGCAGGACCCTGCGCACAGCGCCCCCAGCTTTACTGCCGCGCCGATGAGCGCCCCGGTCTTGCGCACATGCATGAATTCGAGCTCGGCCTGGGAAAGCGTTTTGCCGGTCGCTTCACGGTCGATCGCCTGCCCGCCCGCCATGCCGCGCGAACCCGAGGCGACGGCCAGCGTGCGTAGCATCTCCAACTGCACAGCGGCATCGTTGGCGAGCGCAGGTTCGGCCAACAGCTGGAAAGCCAGGGTCTGCAGCGCATCGCCCACCAGCAGCGCGGTGGCTTCGTCGTATTCGACGTGCACCGAGGGTTTGCCCCGGCGCAGCCGATCGTCGTCCATGCACGGCATATCGTCGTGCACCAGCGAGTAAGCGTGGATCATTTCGACCGCGCAGGCGACATCCTCCAGCCGGGCCGGGTCAGCCCCGGTCAGCTCGCCGGCAGCGAAAGTCAGCAAAGAGCGGACCCGCTTACCACCCTCGAGGGTGGCGTAGCGCATGGCCTGGTGCAGCCGCACCGGAACCTGTTGCGGGCCCGGCAAGCTGCGCGCTAGAGCGCTTTCGACGCGCGTCTGGATGGTTCCCATCCAGGCGGCAAAATCACTGTCAGTCGCGCTCGCCGTCATCGGCTGCGGCCGTCGTCAGGTCGGGGGACAAGCCCCCGAGGGGCCTGAGCACTTCGCCTTCGAGAACGCGAACCTGCTGCTGCGCGGTTTCCAGGCGCTCGCGGCACTGTTTGGCCAGTTCCAGGCCTCGCTTGTGCGCCGCGAGCGAGTGCTCCAGCGACAGGCCGCCGTCGTCCATCCGTGTCACGATGCTCTCGAGCTCCGCCAGGGCTTGCTCGAAACTGGGCTCCGCAACGGGCTTTGCTGGCTTGCTCATAGGGGTTGCCACCTTAACCGAGGGCGGCTGACAGGTCAAACTCCGATCATGTAAAATGCCGCGCTTTTAAGCACTTAGCGGCGCCTGGCACACAATTCTCGAATGTCCAACCTGGTCTCCCTGCCCCACCTCCAGCCCGTCAAATGCCAGTTGCCGGTGAGCTGGTATTTCGATCCGGAGATTTTCGCGCGCGAGAAAAAGTTGCTGTTCGACGCCGGCGCCAACTATGTCGGCCACGAACTGATGGTGCCGAACGTCGGCGACTACCAAAGCATCGGCTGGATGGATGATGCCAAGGTTCTGGTTAGAAACGGCCCCGACCCGATGCAGGGCCTCGAGTTGCTGGCCAATGTCTGTCGCCATCGGCAGTCGCTGCTGCTGGAGGGGCGCGGCAACCTGGAAAACATCGTCTGTCCCCTGCACCGCTGGACCTATGACCTGAAGGGCGAGCTGCTGGGCGCACCGGGGTTCCCGGAAAACCCCTGCTTGAAACTGCAGACGAGCCCGCTCACCCGCTGGAATGGCCTGCTGTTTACCGGGCCGCGCGACCCACGCCAGGATCTCGCCGATTTCGGTTGCAGCGAGGATTTCGATTTCTCCGGCTATGTGCTCGACCGGGTGGAAACCACCGACTACGCCACCAACTGGAAAACCTTCGTGGAGGTCTACCTTGAGGTCTACCACGTGGATTTCTTGCACGCGGGCCTGGGCAACTTCGCCGACTGCAACAATTTCCATGTCAGGTACGGCGCGTGCAATTCGGTCCAGGTGATGACCGCCAAGAAGGGACTCAGCGCACCTGGCACGCCGGTCTACCAGAGATGGCAGGACGCCTGTCTCAAACAACTGCGCGGCAAGACGCCCAAATACGGCGCGCTCTGGGCCACCTACTTTCCCGGCTTGACGCTCGAGTGGTACCCGAACGTCCTCATCGTCTCGAACCTGATTCCGCGCTCGCCCGGCCTGACCACCAACGTGGTCGAGTTCTACTACCCGGAAGAAATCGTCCACTTCGAGCGCGACTTCATCGAAGCCCAGAAAGCCGCTTATGTCGAAACCGCCCTGGAGGACGACGAGATCTGCCGGCGCCTGGACCGCGGCCGCAAGGCACTCTGGCAGCAAGGCCTGGACGACGCCGGCCCCTACCAGTCGCCAATGGAGGATACGATGGTGCACTTTCACGAATGGCTAAAACACGGGCTGGGAGAAAAATAAATGTTCAACACGCTAGTCACCACCGAGGAACTTGCTGCGCACCCCGAGTGGCGGGTGTTCGATTGTCGCCACGACCTTGCCAAGCCGGAGCTAGGCGAGCAGCAGTACGCTGAAGCGCACCTCCCGGGAGCATTATTCGCGCATCTGGACCGTGACCTCTCGGCGCCGAAGACCGGGAAGAACGGCCGCCATCCGCTGCCCGAACCCAGAGCCTTCGTCGCCTGGCTCGGCAAGCTGGGACTGCAGCCGGCCGACCAAGTGGTGTGCTACGACGGTGGCCCTGGCGCAATGGCCGCCCGCCTGTGGTGGATGCTGCGCTGGGTTGGTCACGAAACGGTCGCCGTGCTGGACGGCGGCCTCACGAAGTGGCAGCAGGAAGGCCGCCCGCTCACTACCGAAGTCCCGGAAATCGCCCCTGTGGCCTATCCGGGGCGCACCAAGACCAGCATGGTGGCCTACCTCTCACACGTCGAGAAAAAATTCAAGAAAGCGGCCTTGCTCGATGCGCGCGCACCAGCGCGCTATCGCGGCGAGCAGGAACCCATAGACCCGGTCGCCGGGCGCATCCCGGGGGCGAAGAACCGCTACAACAACGACAATCTCTCCGCCGAGGGAACTTTCAAGACACCCGCATTACTGCGTACCGAATTCGAGTCAATTCTTGCGCATGGCAGCACGACCAACGTGATCCACTATTGCGGCTCCGGCATCTCCGCCTGCCACAACGCGCTGGCGATGGAGATCGCCGGTCTCAAGGGATCGCGCGTCTACCCAGGCTCCTGGAGCGAGTGGTCGGTGGACCCGACCAGACCTATCGCGCGCAGTGCGTAGCCAAGACTCGCGCCCCGCGCTCGGGGAATAGTGCTCGCCGACCTGCTTCTGGTTGTTCACTTTTCGATTGCCGGCTTCATCGTCCTGGGACTGATCCTGGTCTGGATCGGCGCCCTAGCCCACTGGTCCTGGGTGCGCAGCCCCTGGTTCCGCACCCTGCACCTCGCGGCGATCGTGTTCGTCGCCGCCGAAGCTCTGCTCGGCGCCACCTGCCCACTCACCCTCTGGGAAGACCTACTGCGCGGTGGCGCGCGCCCCGAGTCCTTCGTTGGCCGTTGGCTACAGCGCCTCCTGTACATCAACGCGCCCGAATGGGTTTTCACTACGCTCTACGGAGTGTGGGTCGCGCTAACGCTGGTCACCCTGCGGTGGGTGCCGCCCAGACGATCCGCTGTCCAGGAAAGATAGCAGCGAGCTGCGCATCAGACCGCCACGCCATGCCGTGCCAGAGCCCAGGCCACATGCTCGCGCACCAGTGCGGAGGCATGATTTTCTTTTTGTTTCAGGGAAAAAATTACCTCCGGCGATGTCAGCGCATTTCCCAAACCGACCGCCAAATTCCGCAGCCAGCGCTCGTAACCGATGCGCCGGATGGGCGTGCCACGCAGGCGCTGATCGAACTCTGTCTCGGTCCAGGCGAACAGCTCGACCAGGCTGGCGCGGTCGAGGCCGTTGCGCACCTGAAAATCCGTCTCTGCCGAAGTCCGCGCAAAACCGTTCCAGGGACAGACCAGTTGACAATCGTCGCAGCCGTAGACGCGGTTGCCGATCAACGGCCGCAGTTCTTCGGGAATTGCGCTCTGGTGCTCGATGGTCAAATACGAGATGCAACGCCGCGCGTCGAGCTGGTACGGCGCGGTGATCGCCTGGGTGGGACAGATGTCGATGCATTTCTGGCAGCTGCCGCAATGATTCGCCACCGGGGCGTCCGTCTCTATATTCAAATTGCAATAAATCTCCCCAAGAAAAAACCAGGATCCCTGGCGATCGAGCAGCAGCGTGTGCTTGCCGCGCCAGCCGATGCCGGCGCGCACCGCGAGCTCGACTTCCATCACCGGCGCCGAATCCGCGAAAGCGCGATGGCCGAAGGGACCGACTTCTGCCTCGATGCGCTCGCAGAGCTTCTGCAAGCGGCTCCGCATCACCTTGTGGTAGTCGCGACCACGCGCGTAGCGCGCGATGTAGGCCTGCGAAGTCGCTTGCAACTCATCTTCGACGGCGCCAGGAATGTCCGCCAAGTAATCCATACGGCAGGAAAGCACGCGCACGGTGCCAGGCACCAGATCCGCCGGACGAGAACGAAGCTCGCCGTGGCGCGCCATATAATCCATCTCGCCGTGCCAACCCATGCCGAGCCACTCAGCCAGGCGGCCTCCGGCCGCGGACAAATCAACGTCCGCAATGCCGACGGCCTGAAAGCCGAGTTCGGCGCCCCATTGCTTGATCTGATTCGCGAGTGCAGCCATGTTTGAGCATCTTAGTTTGCCCGACGCGGCCGCCACGCTTCGGTTGGGAGCAGTCCTCGCCGCCGGCGCCGCCAAGGGACTGGTGCTCCACCTTAAGGGAGAATTGGGCTCGGGAAAAACAACCCTGGTCCGGGGACTCATACACGCCCTGGGACACCCCGGCCGAGTGAAAAGCCCGACCTACACCCTGCTTGAGCCTTATGGTCTTTTGAGATTAAACTTGTATCACTTTGATTTTTATAGATTCAAGGATCCTTCTGAATGGCTGAATTCAGGGTTCCGCGAGCACTTCAATCCGGAATCCCTTTGCATCGTGGAATGGCCCGAGCGGGCCGGGGATCTGCTGGCGCCGCCGGACCTGGAAATTCACCTGCACTACGACGCCGAAGGACGCATCGCCATGCCGGCGGTGCATTCGCTGCCCGGACAAGCCTGGCTGGCAACTGCCTTGTCGCGCTGGGGCTCTTCCTAGGCACAGCCTGCGCCCAGGCGCAAATTGTTTCCACCAGAATCTGGCCGGCGCAGGACTACACCCGCGTCACGCTGGAGAGCAAGAGGGAAATCAAGTTCCAGTTGTTCTCGGTGAAGGATCCCGAGCGCCTGGTGCTCGACCTGGAGGGAGTCGAGATCAGTCCGGCGCTCACCGAACTGCAAAGCAAGGTTGCCAGCAGTGATCCCTACATCGACAAGCTGCGCGCCGGACGCAATCGTCCTGGCGTGGTGCGTGTAGTGATCGACCTCAAAGCCGAAGTGAAACCGCAGCTGTTCACCCTCAAGCCGATCGGCGAATACGGCCATCGTCTGGTGCTGGATCTCTACCCTATGGCGGCGCCCGACCTGCTCGCGGCACTGATCGAGGCGGATGGCAAGTTGCCGAAGAACGAGCCGCCAGTGGAAAAAGAGCTCGCCCCGCTCCCCGGCAAGCCAAAAGTGGCGCGCCTGGCGACCATCGTCATCGATCCCGGTCATGGCGGCGAGGATCCAGGCGCCCTTGGGCGCATGGGCTCACGCGAGAAGGACATCACCCTGACCATCGCCAAACGCTTGAAGGCACTGATCGATGCCGAGCCCGGCATGCGCGCGGTACTGACGCGCGACGCGGACTTCTACGTTCCTGTGCAGATGCGGGTGGACAAGGCGCGGCGCGTCAAGGCGGACCTCTTCGTCTCGGTACATGCCGATGCCTTCATCCGGCCGCATGCGCGCGGCTCAAGTGTGTTCGCGCTCTCGGAACGGCGCGCAACCTCGGAAGCCGCGCGCTGGCTGGCGAAAAAAGAGAACGAGGCCGACCTCATCGGCGGCGTAAACATCGATCTCAAGGACCGCTACCTGGCACGGACGCTGCTCGACTTATCGCAGACCGCCACCATCGACCACAGCCTGCGGCTGGGCAGCGCGGTGCTGGGCGAGTTGGGCCAGGTCAACACGCTGCACAAGGCGCGGGTCGAGCAGGCGAGCTTCGCCGTGCTCAAATCCCCTGACGTGCCTTCGATCCTGGTGGAGACCGCTTTCATCTCCAATCCGGAAGAAGAAAAACGCCTGAACGACGAGGGCTACCAGGATCAGCTTGCCCGCGCCATCTTGAGGGGGATCAAGCGCTACTTTGCCAAGCACCCGCCGCGGCCCTCACCGCTGGCTTTGAACTGAACGTGCCCTCAACCAGGCAATCAGACCGGGCAACACCGACACCAGCACGATCAGCCCGATCACCATGCTGAGGTTGTTCTTCACCAGCGGGAGGTTGCCGAAGAAGTAGCCGGCGCCGCACAGCGACAGCACCCAGATCAGCGCGCCTGCGACGCAAAAACCGATGTAGCGCAGGTAGGGCATGGCGCCGATGCCGGCGACAAATGGCACATAGGTGCGCACGATTGGCAGGAAGCGCGCCAGGATGATGGTTTTACCGCCATGACGCTCGTAGTAGGCATGCGCGCGCGCGAGGTACGCGGGGTTGAACCAGCGCGATTGCTCATAGTGGAAAATGCGCGGCCCGACCCAGCGGCCGATACCGTAGTTGACGTTATCGCCGGAGAGCGCCGCAGCGACCAGCACCGCCATCACCGTCGCGATATCCATGCCGCCCGCTGCGGCGACCGCGCCGGTGACGAACAGCAGTGAATCCCCGGGCAGGAACGGCCAGACGACAAGGCCGGTCTCGATGAACACGATGACGAACAGCAGCGCGTACACCCAGGTGCCGTGCTCGGCGACGAAGCGCGCGAGGTGCGCATCGAGATGCATCGCGATTTCCCATGCCGCAGCGAGTAGCTCCATGCTGCGATTCTATATACTCCGCCTGTCAAGTCCTCTAAGCACCTGATTCGTCTTATAAGCGTCGGACTGGTTCATCTCGTACCCATACTGCTACCCATATTCGGGCTTGTTGGCCTGACTTCCTTCGCGTGGCTGCGGCGGGGCTTCCCACGAGCACGGCAAAAGAGCCTCCTTTTCCGGCCCGTGATCGGAAACCCTTTGGGTTCCCATCGTTAGACTAGCAGGACTCCGGGCAGTACCTCTCTACCGTCCCGAATTTTTCCTGAAATTTTTGGGCCAAAATTCGAAAAATACCGCTTTGTGCTCGGTGCGCTTTAGGTTGAAACTACGCCTATGGCTCAATGGCAAAAAGGTGAATCGGGCAATCCTGGCGGGCGTCCGAACGGGCTAGGCGAGATCCGCGAGATTGCTCGCGGGCATACGGACTCAGCGATTAAGGTACTTGTAAAGGTAATGAACGATCCCGATGCGGCCCCAAGCGCACGGGTAGGGGCTGCAACGGCCCTGCTAGACCGTGGCTGGGGCAAACCTGCTCAGACAATCAATGCGAATGTTGACCAACAGGATTCGCTTACAGAGATGTTGCGTGAGATCAGCGAGCGGCGGTTAGCCCAGCAAAGGGCTGTCATGGCCTCAGAACAGGCGGAAAACAGAGCTGCGTCCAACATTGAGAGCAAAGTCCAAGTCGCCCCCGCATTGGACGTTACCGCGCACTAGCCTAGCCACGCCCACGGCGGCACTAGCAGGCAAATAATCGGCTAACGATTCCGTTGCAAAGCAGGTTTTGTTTCCTTGCATGTTTGCTTGGAGTACAAAGATCCAATGGCCATCGGCACGCCGACGGTGAGCGTTAACTCGCCAGAGACCTTATTGAAAATTCCAACCCTTCGGCCGCCTGATGCGAAGCAGCCCTGAGAATATATTTCCGGGTTAGTCTTTTTAAAGTCTTTGACCATCGGTGAGTTAGCGAGATGGATGATAGTAGCGTCTTCAAGGCAAGTGAAAAAACTTCCGCTCAAATGCTTCAGTTCTCCAATTTCAATATCCATCTGGTCGCCAGATCTAACAACTGTAGCGGTCTCCGGGCTTTCAATGGTTCCGTAGATACCTGCTACACCACTACAAGTGAAATACTTAGCTTTGGATTCGGTCTGCTGTTGGTCGCAACCGAGCACCATGACTAGCAATGCAAGTAGCCAAGTTCGCATCATTCGTTATCTCGTCGCTGACTCAATCGCCACTCCCACGGCGGCACAGACGCATCATCCGCCCATATAAAAGCTAATTACTCTGCCACGTGGTTCCAAGCCAACCTCTGCAACGAGGACACGCCCCTTGAATTGCTAGAGGAATGACGCCACCACACAATGGGCATTGACCGGAGGGAAAACCATCGAAGGAAATATCGAAAGCGTTGCCTTTCTTAGCTCGGACGGTTTTAAAT
>SHXK01000055.1 GCA_009693335.1 Betaproteobacteria bacterium
CGCAGCGTCGGGGGCAGATATTCGGCGCCGACGTGGGCCTTCCTCAAGGACGAAATATCGCACTTCATCTCGTCCGCCTTCTCCACGATCAGTTTCAGGAAGGAGGGGGTGCCGATGTAGGCGTTGATTTTAAGATCGCGGATCGCGGCGATCTGTAATTCGGTTTGGCCGACGCCGGCCGGCACCACGGTGCAGCCGATCGCCAGGGCGCCCGTTTCTAGCATCGAGCCCGCCGGTGTAAAGTGATAGGCGAAAGTGTTCACGACCAGGTCGCCGGCGCGAAAGCCACCCGCGTAAAGGGCCCTTGCGGTGCGCCACCAGTTTCTCGCCCGACCCTCGGGCTCGTAGATCGGCCCGGGCGACATGAATATCTTTGCCAGCTTGGCCACCGGCGTCGCGTTCAGCCCGCCGAGCGGACGCTCCCGCGCCTGCAACTCCGCAAGATCCGATTTGCGCGTCACCGGCAGCGTCGCCAGCGCCTTGCGGGTGCTGATCTTCGCCGGGGCTATGTCCCCCAGGATGCGCGCGAACCCCGGCGCGTGGCGCTTGGCGTGCTTAATCTGCTTGGCAAGGGCTGCCAACAAGGCCGCTTCCCGCTGTTTGGGCGAGCGGGTCTCAAGGCGGTCGAGATGGTCGGTCGCGCTCTTCTTCAGAGCCAACGCTTGCGCCGCCGGTACGATTTCACATCGCGGAAACTTTTGCGGTCGCCGGAGGAAAAACCGAGGTAGAACTCCTTCACGTCCTCGTTCTGCGCGAGCGATTTGCCCTCGCCATCCATGACCACCCGGCCATTTTCCAGGATGTAGCCGTAGTCGGCGTAACGCAGGGCCATGTGGGTGTTCTGCTCGGCGAGCAGGAAGCTCACCTGTTCTTTCGTGTTCAGATCTTTCACGATCTCGAAGATTTCCTCTACCAGCTGCGGCGCGAGACCCATGGAAGGCTCATCGAGCAGGATCATTTTCGGACGTGCCATCAGCGCTCGACCGATCGCAGTCATTTGCTGCTCGCCGCCGGAGGTGTAGCCTGATTGCGACTTGCGGCGATCCTTCAAGCGCGGGAAGTAGCGGTAAACCTTCTCCAGGTCTGCGCGCAGGTCGGCGTTGCCCCGGGTATAGGCGCCGGTAAGCAGGTTCTCCTCGACCGTGAGGTGCTGGAAGCAATGCCGGCCTTCCATCACCTGCACCACACCCTTGCGGACCAGCTGGTTTGGGGTCAGGCGCTCAATGCGCTCGCCGCGGAACTCGATCCAGCCTTTGGTGACTTCGCCGCGCTCGGCGCGCAGCAGGTTGGAGATGGCCTTCAACGTGGTGGTCTTGCCCGCGCCGTTAGCGCCCAGCAGAGCGACGATGCGGCCTTCTTGCACCTGTAGGCTGACGCCTT
This sequence comes from Betaproteobacteria bacterium, assembly GCA_009693335.1. Lineage (GTDB taxonomy): Bacteria > Pseudomonadota > Gammaproteobacteria > Burkholderiales > SG8-39 > RBG-16-66-20. The sequence goes on from SHXK01000055.1 coordinate 1,381, forward strand.
TCAACACCAGGATGACGTGGTCGTAAATGACCTCGACATTGCTGACCGAAAGGTAAGCCTGCGGGGCAGGCTGCACCGGCGTTGACTGCTGCAAGACTGCGGACATAAAGAAAGAGGCGAGGCTCACGCCCCGCCCCGATTCTCCTTCTGTGGGCTTACTTCTCTTTCGAGCAGTCGCGCGGCGTGATGCCCTTTTCCTTCGCGTACTGCGCCGCGGAGGCCTCGATCATCGGCCGCACCAGTTTCTGGTCGGACGAGATCCAGTCGCTGATCACCTTCCACTGCTTGCCGTCCCATTGCTGGAACTTGACCTGGCCGCCGCCCTCGTGATCAGCGCAGCTCATTTTCAGCGGCTGCATGAAGCCGGTCGCGCCGAGATTCTTCAGGTAGGCCTCGTCCATGTTCAGGTTTTCCAGACCCCAACGCACCTGCTCGCCGGTCATCGGCTGGCCCTTGCCGTAGCGTTCCTGCGCCTTGCGCACGGCTTCGGTGGTGATCATTCCAAACACCACGCCACGGTTGTAGTAGATCGAGCCGACGCGCGACTTGTCTTCCATCTCGCCCTGGCCCTTGGCGTAGACGTGTTTCTGGATGTCCTGGACCACTGGATAATTGCTGCCGGAGACGTTGAAACCCGCCGCGATATAGCCTTTCGCCGCGTCGCCCGCCGGGATCACGTCCTCTTCCGCGCCCGACCACCACACGCCGATGATCTTTTCACGCGGGTACCCTGCGCGCTGTGCCGCCTTGAGCGCGGTGGGGTTCATTACCCCCCAGCCGCGCAAAATCACCCAGTCGGGCTTGATCTGGCGGATCTGCAGCCATTGCGCCTGCTGCTCGTTGCCCGGGTGGGAGACCTCGATGTGCGTGACCTGGAAACCGTATTGCTTGGCCTGCGCGTCCAGCACAGGAATGGTTTCCTTGCCGTAGGCCGAGCCGTGATACAGGTTGACGATCTTCGCGCCCTTCAGCTTGTCCATGCCGCCCATCTTCTGGCCCATGAACTTGATCTTGGCGGTGTTCTGCGACCAGTAGGTGGTGATGATCGGAAAGATGTACGGGAACACACGCCCGTCGGCGGCATCGGTCCTGCCGTAACCGACCGAGACGATCGGGATCTTGTCCGTAGTGCCCTTCTCAATCAACGAGTAGGTGATGCCGGTAGAAAGTGGATGGATCAGCGTCGCGCCGGTGGGGCCTTTTTTCTTCAGCCGCTCGTAGCACTCGACGCCGCGCGCATTGTTGTACTCGGTCTCGCACTTCTCCCAAGTCAGCTTGACGCCGTTGATGCCGCCGTCGCGGGTGTTGAGCATCTTGAAGTAGTCGAGCATGCCGCCGGCGATGCCGGAGCCACCGGGCGCGTAAGGGCCGACCCAGTAGAAACTGGCGGGGACAAACTGCTCCTTGACCTGCGCCCAAGCCTGCCCGGTGAACCCTGCGGCTGCCAGCGTCCCGACAGCGAGCATCAATGTGGTGCGTTTCATAAAATTCCTCCTGGTGAAATGGCTTCCCTCCTCGGGAATGGATCCATCTTAAGCCCTTTCCCTCAGTGCGGGAAGGGCCACAAACGCAACTTTTCCTTGGCGATCTGCCACAGGCGGGCCAGCCCGTGAGGCTCGACGATCAGGAAAAAAATGATCAAGGCGCCGAAAATGATCAGCTCCAGGTTGGAGATCACGGCATGGGGGATCTCGACCCCCAACAGGTGGGAAATGCCGCCGAACATGACGTTGAGGAAGATCGGCAAGAGGGTAATGAAGGCCGCGCCTATGAAGGAGCCCAGGATAGAACCGGTGCCGCCGATGATGATCATGAAGAGCACCCGGAACGACAGGTCGAGCGTGAAAGCCTCGGGCTCCACGGTACCCAGATAGCAGAACGCATACATCGCCCCAGCCACCCCGCAATAGAACGAGCTGATGGCGAAAGCCAGCAACTTGGTGTGCATCATGCGGATGCCGATCACCTCGGCGGCCACATCCATGTCGCGCACCGCCATGAACGCACGGCCGGTCTCGCTGCGCATCAGGTTCTTGGCGAGGAGAGCCAGCAGCGTGACGATCGATAGCGTCAGCAGGTATTTCAAGGCGGGCGTATCGAAAGGAAAACCGAGGATCACCATCTTCTGCGCGGTGATCACGCCGGAAGCGCTGTAGTTGGTGATCCAGCCCCAGCGCTGGATCGCCCAGAGCACGAAGAACTGGCAGGCAAGCGTGGCTACCGCCAGGTAGAAGCCCTTGATGCGCAGGCTGGGCAGGCCAAACACCACCCCCACCGCTGCCGCGCACAGCCCGGCGAGGATGAAGCTGGGGATCACCCCCAACCAAGGCAGGCGCAGCATGAAGTTGTAGGCCATGAACGCGCCCACGGCCATGAACGCCGCAGTACCCAGAGACAGTTGCCCGGCGTAGCCGGTGAGGATGTTCAGTCCCAGCGCCGCCAAGGCAAAGATGAGCAAGGGGGTAAAAATCGCCGACAGCCAGTACTGGTCCCCCAGCAGCGGCACGGCCACGAAAACAACCAGCAGCAAGGCCGTGATGCCAATGCGGTCCTGGCGGATCGGGAAGATCTGCTGGTCTTCCGCGTAGCTCGACTTGAACTGTCCGGCTTCCCTGTAGAACATCGTCTCAGACCCTGTCTATGATTTTCTCGCCGAACAGGCCCTGCGGCCGGACCAGCAGGAATAGCAGCGCCACCACGTAGGCGAACCAGGATTCGATGCCGCCGCCCACCATCGGGCCGATGTAGACCTCGGCCAGTTTCTCACTGGCGCCGATGATCAGCCCGCCCACGATTGCGCCCAGGACCGATTCAAACCCGCCCAGGATCAGCACCGGCAGGGCCTTGAGGGCGATGAAAGTGAGCGCGTACTGCACTCCGTTGCGCGCCCCCCACATCAGCCCAGCCACCAAGGCGACGAAGCCCGCCACCGACCAGACGATGGCCCAGATGTGCTTGAGCGGAATGCCCACCGAGAGTGCCGCTTGGTGGTCGTCAGCCACCGCCCGCAGCGCGCGACCGATGCGGGTGTACTGGAAGAATAGCGCCAGCACCGCGACCAGCAGCCCTGCCACGCCCGCCGCGAAAATGTCGAACTGGCTGATATTGATGCCGGTGGACTGCGACAGCCACTCCATCGGCACGTCCTGGATGCCCAGCTCCAGGCCATGCGGCTGCGAGCCCCACACCAGCTGCGACAGCCCTTCGAGGACGAAGGTCAGGCCGATGGTGGCCATGAACAGCGTGATCGGCGGCTGGTTGACCAGCGGTCGCAGCACCACTTTCTCGATGGCGATCCCCAGCACTACCATCACCGCCAGCGTCACCACCAGCGCCAGCCAGAAGTTCAGGCCACGCTCGACCAGCGAAATGAAAGTCAGCGCGGCGAAGAACACCATCGCTCCCTGCGCGAAATTGAACACCCCCGAGGCTTTGTAGATCAGCACGAAGCCCAGTGCCACCAGCGAATACATCACGCCAGCGAGCAGGCCGCCGATCAGCACTTCGAAAAAGAAAGCGACATTCATCCCGTTGCCATCAATGTGCGACGCCCAGGTAGGCGTCTATCACCGCCTGGTTGGTGCGGATCTGGTCGGGCGTGCCGTCGCCGATCTTCTTGCCATAATCAAGCACCACCACACGGTCCGAGATGTCCATCACCACCCCCATGTCGTGCTCGATCAAGACGATGGTGGTGCCGAAATGGTCGTTCACGTCGAGCACGAAACGGCACATGTCCTGTTTCTCCTCGAGATTCATGCCAGCCATTGGTTCATCGAGGAGCAGCAAGGTCGGTTCGGCGGCGAGCGCGCGCGCCAACTCCACGCGCTTTTGCAGGCCGTAAGCCAGCTTACCCACCGGTGTCTTGCGGATGTGCTGGATCTCCATGAAATCGATGACTTCCTCGACCGCGCGCCGGTGCGCCATCTCCTCGCGCCGGGCCGGCCCTATCCACAGCGCCTGCTGCAGGAAATTGCAGCGCATCTTCAGATTCCGGCCGGTCATGATGTTATCGAGCACGCTCATGCCCTTGAACAGAGCGATGTTCTGGAAGGTGCGCGCGATGCCCATCTTCGCGGCTTCGTGCGAGTTCATGTCGTGGAACTCACGCCCGCGCAGCTTGATGGTGCCTTGCTGCGGGTGGTAGACGCCGTTGATGACGTTAAGCATCGAGCTTTTGCCGGCGCCGTTGGGGCCGATGATGGCGCGCACCTCGTGCTCGCGCACGTCGAAAGTAATCCCTTGCAGCGCTTTCACGCCGCCGAAAGAGAGCGAGACGTTCTCCACCGACAGCACTACCTCACCGACCGGGTGTGCCCTTGCGCTCATATTGGATTCGCGCCCACGCTCATGCGGCCTTCTGCACCTGGGCCGCGCCAAAGGTTTGCGCGTCACGCACCTTCAAGTCTGCCGAGAGCGTGCCAATGCGACCGTCCTCGTACTTCACCTGCGCTTCGATATGCACCGTCTGGCGCCCGTCGTAGAGCGCAGCCACCAACTCGTGGTACTTCTCCGCGATGGCGCCACGGCGGACTTTGCGCGTACGCGTGAGCTCACCGTCATCGGCGTCCAGCATTTTGTGCAGGATCAGGAAACGGTGGATCTGCGAGTTGGCGAGCTCGGGTTCGAGGGCCAGGTCAGCATTCATCTTCTCCACGCATTCGCGCACCAGCGCGTAGACCTCGTCGCGCGAAGCCAGATCGGTATACCCCGAGTACGAGAGATTCTTTTTCTCCGCCCAGTTGCCGACCGCCTCAGCGTCGATGTTGACAAACGCACAGACGCGGTCGCGGCCGTCGCCGAAGACCACCGCTTCGTTCACATAGGGAAAGAACTTCAACTTGTTCTCGATGTACTTGGGCGCGAACAGGGTTGCATCAATGAGCTTACCTACGTCCTTGACCCGGTCGATGATCCTGAGATGGCCGTCCTCGCCCACATAACCGGCATCTCCGGTATGGAACCAACCCTCGGCGTCTTTGGCTTCGATGGTCGCCTGCGGATTCTTGTAGTACTCCTTGAACAAGCCCGGCGAGCGGATGAGGAGTTCACGCTGCGGCGTGAACTTCAGCTCTACGCCCCTCACCGCCGGGCCGACCGTGTCGGCCTTCACCTGCCCATTGGGCTGGATGCAAACGAACACGCTGGTCTCGGTGGAACCGTAGAGCTGTTTCAAGTTGATGCCGATGGAGCGGTAGAAGCGGAACAAATCGGGCCCGATCGCCTCACCGGCGGTGTAGGCCAGGCGCACGCGGCTCATGCCAAGAACATTACGCAGCGGGCCGTACACGCACAGATCGCCCAGCCGATACAGCAGCCAGTTGGCGAACCCAGCCGGCCTGCCCTCCAGGATCGCCCCGCCGACGCGCTGGGCGAGATCCATGAAATAGCGGTACAGGGTGCGCTTCAGCGCGCCCGCGTCCTCCATGCGGATCGAGACCTGCGTCAGCAGGGCCTCGAGCACCCGGGGCGGCGCGAAATAATAGGTCGGGCCGATCTCACGCATGTCGGTCATCATCGTTTCGGCCGACTCCGGACAGCAGATGCAGTAGCCGGTGACAAAGGGTTGCGCGTACGAAAAGACGTTCTGGCCGATCCAGGCCGGCGGCAGGTAAGCGAGCACCACGTCACGCTCGTTCAGCCCTTCCAGTTCCGCGGCCGCGCTAGCGCGGTCGATGAGCGCGTGATGGGTCAGCACCACGCCCTTAGGGCTGCCGGTGGTCCCCGAAGTGAAGAACATCGCGGCGGTATCAGCGCCCGAACCCTTGGCGATCTCAGCCTCCAGAAATGCCGGATCGCGCCGCAGCGCTTCGCGCCCTTCCTCCAACAGTTTGTCGTAGGCAGTGAGCTGCGGCTGCGCGTAATGACGCATGCCGCGCGGATCGTCGTAGTAGATGCGCTTCAACGCCGGGCAGTTGGGCAAAATTTCCAGCAGCTTGTCCACCTGCTCCTGGTCCTCGGCGACCGCGAAGGCGATCTCGGCGTTCTGGATCGGGAATGCCATCTCCGCCGCCACCGCGTCCTGGTACATAGGCACCGGGATGCCGCCCAGGCATTGCGCGGCGCACATGGCGGCATACAGACGCGGCCGGTTGTCGCCGACGATGGCCAGATGCTCGCCACGTTTGAAGCCGGCGGCAGCCAGTCCGCAGGCGAGGGCACGCACCTCGTCCGCGACTTCCTTCCAGGTCCAGGTCTGCCAGATTCCCAGATGCTTCTCGCGCATGGCGGGCAGATCTGCACGCACTTTGGCGTGCTGCAGCAGCAGCTTCGGGAACGTGTCCAGAGCGGAAAGACCTGCCGACATTCCTCCCCACCTCCACAGTAAAAAGCCCCGCTCGCGCGGGGCTTTTGCAGCGCTTATGTATCCGCTTACTTCGCGGTGCCTTCGGCTTCGATTTCAACCCGGCGGTTGGGTTCGAGACAGGTCAGCAACGCTTTCCTGTTCTTGTCATCCGGGCAACTCTTGACCGGCAACGTCTTGCCAAAGCCGTAGGTCTCGATTTTCGAGGCGTCCACGCCTTTTTTCACCAGATAGTTCTTCACCGCATTCGCACGGCGCTCAGAGAGCTTCTGGTTGTACTGCGGCGAGCCGAGTCGGTCGGTGTGGGCCGAGACGTTCATGAATTTGAGCGCCCCCAAGGCCGGTAGCTTGGCGACCACATCCATGTCGAGGCGGAACTCGGCCAGCTTATCGAGCTTGGCGGCATTGCTGGCGAAATCGACCTGCGCTTTGATCACCGGAGGTTTGGCAGCGGCCGGCTTGGCCGCCGGCTTAGCAGCCGGTGTGGCCGCCGGTTGGGCAGCCGGCTTAGGAGCGGGCGCAGGCGCGGCTCTCGGCGCCGGCGGTGGGGGTGGGGGTGGGGCGACTTTGCGCACCAGATCCGGATCGCACTCGGCAGTCGCCATGGCTGGCGTCCAGTAGCCCGCGCGCCAGCACTGGCCGCTCGAATTTTTCCAGACTAGATTGCCGGCGGCCGGGCTGGTCCAGTAGCCGGCCTTGTCCTGCGCGGCCACAAAGCCCGAAACCGACATCAGCGTCGTTGCGGCCGAGACCGCCAACAGCAGTTTGCTTGCGTTCATAAAATTCTCCCTAGATACCGGCTTGTATTCACGCAGCTGCGTGACCCGTATACATCCCCGCACAAATTGTAAACGCCGTGTCGTGATTCGACAACCGCAGCTTTGGGGGAGGCTTTATGATGCGCAATCGGAGCTATGCACGGGGAGTAAGCATGTCGGGGACCGAATACTGGGCCAACAAGGGAGATATCAGGCTGTTCCTCTGGCGCAAAGCGCCGGCAAACGGGCCAGCCACCAAGGGTACGATCCTGTTCGTGCACGGCTCCTCGATGGCCTCGCAGCCGACGTTCGACCTCGCGGTGCCGGGTCGGCCGGACTCCTCGGTCATGGACTGGTTCGCGGCGCGCGGCTTCGATACCTGGTGCCTGGACAACGAAGGCTACGGCCGCTCGGACAAGCAGCGCCCGATCAACTTCGATATTGCCAATGGCGCGGACGACCTCGCCGTGGCTGCGGATTTTATTTTTGAACAGACAAAAGAAAAAAAACTGCTGGTCTACGGTATTTCATCCGGCGCTCTGAAGGCCGCCCTGTTCGCCGAGCGGCATCCGCAGCGCGTGGCGCGGCTGGCGCTGGACGCTTTCGTCTGGACCGGCGCGGGCAGCCCGACGCTGGCCGAGCGCAAGAAGCGGCTACCGGAATTCATCGCCAAGAACCGCCGCCCCATCGACCGCGCCTTCGTGCAGAGCATCTTTGCGCGCGACCATCCGGGGACCGCGGACGCAGCCACCGTGAGCGCCTTCGCCGACGCGATCCTCGCACTGGACGACTCGGTGCCCACCGGAACTTACGTCGACATGTGCTCCAAGCTGCCGCTGGTGGACCCGGCGCGGATCGAGGCGCCGACCATCCTCATGCGCGGACAGCACGACGGCATCGCGGGAGTGGACGATCTGCTCGAATTCTTCAAGCGCCTGCCCAATCCCGACAAGCAGTTCTGCGTCATGCCGGGTATCTCGCACGCGAGCTTCCAGCAGAAGAACTACCTAACGGTTTATCACATCCTGCACGGGTTCTTCAGCCAGCCCGAGCCGGTCTACCAAGGGTGAGCCGCGCATGCGCTTGATCTCGCTTTTTATTCTGCTGTTGCTTTTCGTCGGCGCAGGTATCGCGCAACCTTACCCATCGCGTCCGATTCGCATGGTAATTCCCCTCTCGCCGGGCGGTTTCGCCGACGTCCCCGGCAGAATCCTCGCCGCCCGGCTGTCGAGCGCCTTGGGGCGGCAGATCTATGTGGAGAACAAGCCCGGGGCAGGCGGCACCATCGGCGCGGACTCGATCGCCAAGTCTGCGCCCGATGGCTACCACATCCTTTTTACCGGAACGCCGCACGTCATATCGCCCTGGCTGTACCGGAACATGCCCTACGACGCATTGAAAGACTTCATACCCGTCGCCCTGGTGGCGACCGGCCCCTATATTCTTGTGGTCAACCCGCAGCTCGGCGTGAACTCGGTACGCGAGCTGGTGGCGGCCGCTAAGGCGCGTCCCGGAATGATCGACTACGCGAGTTCGGGAAACGGCAGTGCACAGCACCTGGTCACCGCACTGTTTGGCGCCATGGCGGGCGCCCCGCTCAACCACGTCCCGTACAAGGGGAGCGGCCCGGCGATGCAAGACCTCATTTCCGGACAGGTGAAGGTCTCGTTTGCCGGCATCCCTAATGCGCTGGCTCACCTGAAAACCGGGCGTCTGCGGGCGCTCGCCGTCAGCACCTCCAAGCGCTGGCCCGATCTGGCCGAGGTGCCGACGGTCGCGGAAGCTGGAATCCCGGGCTTTGAGGCAACGCTGTGGCTCAATCTCGCGGTGCCTGTCGGTACGCCCTCTGAAATCGTGCAGCGCCTTTACCACGAGACCGCCAAGGCACTGCAGGAACCCGAGCTGCAGACCAGCTTCCGCGTCTCCGGAGTCGAGGCGCAGCTGCTCGCCCCGCAGGAACTGGCGGCATTCATGCGCGCCGAATACGACAAGTGGGGGGAAGTCGTACGCGCCACCGGCGCCACGGTGAACTGAATTGGACGCAAGGTGACTCGCGAAATTGTCGAGGCGCTGAAAAGGATCCTCAAAGCGCGGGGCATGACCTACGCCAATCTGGCGAGCGCCTTGCGCCTGTCGACGCCGACCGTGAAACGTCTGTTCTCGCAGCGCAGCTTCACGCTGGAGCGCCTGGAACAAATCCTTAAAGTGCTGGAAATGGATTTCTACGAACTGGTCCGCATCAGCCACAGCAAGCGCAGCGGGCCAGTCGAACTGTCGCTGGTGCAGGAAACCGCGCTCGCCAAGGATGCGCGCCTGTTCTCGGTGTTCTGGCTGATCACCAACGAGTGGCGCTTCGATGAAATCGTCGCCGAGTTCAAACTGGGTGCCGCACAGATCACCACTTTCTATGCCCGGCTCGAGCGCCTGCGCCTGATCGACTGGCGACCCGGCAACCGCGTGCGGCTGCGCGTGCCCAAGCACTATGTCTGGCGCGCCGGCGGGCCGCTGCGCAAAGCCTACGGCCTGAAAGTGATCACCGAATTCATGCGTTCGCGTTTCGACGCGCCGCAGGATGCGTTCCACTTCGAGGCCCAGGAGCTCTCCAGCGAATCCGCCGTGGTGGTGAAGCGCCGACTCGAGCGCTTCGCTGCCGAGATCAACGAACTGGTGGAGATGGACGCTGCGGCACCAGCCAAAAAGCGCGTCACCCTGGGTGTGCTGCTCGCCTGCCGACCGTGGGGCATTTCCATTGTCCACGCGCTGCGCGCCGACCCACAGGGCCTACGGGCATGATAGTCAGAACGCGCCGCCCTTTTTTCGGCTCTCGACGATGCCCTGGGCCCGCATGCTGATCTGACTCTGCACCCGAATGTTGAGCAGCGCGGGCTTGCCCGCCGCAAGGGCGCGCTCCAGCGCCGGGGCCAGTTCCTCGGGACGCTCCACCAGTTCGCCATGCGCGCCTAGGCCTTGGGCGACGATGTCGTAGCGGGTGGGCGCCAAATCGGTGATCACCGGCTTGCCATAGAGGCCCAGCTGAATGTTCTTGTCGATGCCCCAGGCCGCATCGTTGCCCAACAACACCACGATATTGAGTCCATGACGTACGGCGGTGTCCAGTTCCATGCCGTTGAAGCCGAAAGAGCCGTCGCCGGTGATGCAGAACACGCGGCTGTCCGGCTTGGCGAGCTTGGCGGCAATCGCCATCGGCACTGCCGAGCCCAGCATGCCCAGGTTGGGCAAGTAGTACCAGGAGCGCGGCTTGCGAGCAGGTAGATAAGCACGACCGTAGTAGGGGTAGTCGCCGCCATCGAACACCAGCACATCGTCGGGCCGCAGGATGCCGGCCAGCGTCTGGTGCACGAACATCGAGCGCAGCGGTGTCTCGTCAGTGGCGAAGGCCTCGATGCGCGCCCGCTCCGCCGCGCGCATCGTGCGCAAGCGCTGCAGCCACGGCAAGTCCTGCCATTCATACTCGGCGGCCTTGGCACAGAGCTGGGCGAGCACGGGGCCAACATCGCCGACGATGCCCACCTCCACGCCCCGGTTGCGCCCCACCTGCACGCCGCTGGGCTCGACCTGAATCACCTTGGCCGTCGCGGACACGATGGGTGGCTGGCCAAAGCCGACGGTGAAATCGAGCAGCTTGCCGAGGAACAGCACCACGTCGGCTTCACCGATCAAGTTCGCGGGCTGGTGCAGCGACAGGTCGAAAAAGCCGAGGCAATACGGATGTTCGTCGGACACCATGCCGCGCGCCGCTTCTTCGGTCATCAGCGGCAGCTTGGTGGTCTCGATGAAATCCTGCAGTGGCCTCGCCCACTCGCCGTAGGCCGCCGGCGTGCTGGCGATGATGAGCGGGCGCTGCGCTGCGCGCAGCAGCCGGATCGCCTCATCCACCTGCTCCTGCGCAGCCACGCGCGGCGCCTGTGGGCGGTAGCTGGCGGAGGTGTAGAAACGCACCTCCGATTCTTCCACGCGCTGGGTCTGCACATCGATGGGCACCGTCAAGTGCACCGGTCCGCGCCGGCCTTCGAAAGCGGTACGCACGGCAGTGGCCACCATGTCCGGGATGCGGCGCGCATCGTGTACCAGCCAAGCGCCTTTGGTCACCGGCTGCGCCATGCCCACCTGATCGATCTCTTGCATGATGCCGCGGTGGGCGTTGCGCAGGTTGGCCGAGCCCGCGATGTTGAGCACCGGGGATTCGCTCGAAAATGCGTTGGCAAGACCCGGGATCGCGTTGGCGTGCCCGGGGGTGGTGAAAGCGCACACCCCCAGCTGCCCGGTGATCCGCCCCCAGGCATCCGCCATGTGCACCGCGGCCTGCTCGTGGCGGCAATCAATGAGCCGGAAACCCTCGTCGGCGAGCAAATCCAGCAAGGGCAGGATATGGTCCCCGGCCAGCGTGAAAATGGTGTTCACCCCCTCTTCGCGCAGCGCGCGGGTCAGCAGATGCGAGCCGGTCAGTGACGTCAGTGACATTGGGATGCGCCTGGGGGGATGCTGAGAGTGGTCATGGGGATTCGCACCTACACTTTCAGCAGCCGCTTGGCGTTGCCGCTCAGGATTTTCTCCTTGTCCTCCGGACTGACTGGCAGCTCCTGCATCCATTTCACGCCCGGCGGGTTCGGCACGAACGGGTAGTCGACGGAAAACAGGATCCGGTCGGCACCCATCTCAAGCAGGCAGCACATCAGCGCCGGGGTGGAGAAATTTCCGCTCGTGGTAATCCAGAAGTGCTCGCGAAAGGTGTCGCGGAATGCGCTCGAGCGGTTCCCCGGCCGACGCAGCGCCATATCGATGCGCCACGCGGAAAACGGCAGCGACTCGCCGAGGTGGCCGAGAATGATCTTGAGCCCCGGATGGGCCTCGAACACGCCCGACAGCACCATGCGAATGCCCTGCGTCGCCGTCTCGACGGTGAATCCCCAGGCCGCAGTCATCAGACCGGGATACTGCTCGAGATAGTCCCTGTAGTAGGCGTCCACCACCGCTTGGTGCGGGACTGCGGGGTGCAGATAGATCGGCACCTCGAGCGCCGCGGCACGTTCGTAAATCGGCCAGAACTTCTTCAGATCGAGGAATTCGTGCTGCCCGGTGAGTCCATGCATCATGCCGCCCTTAAAGCCGAGCTGCGTGACGCTGCGCTCGAGCTCGTCGGCCGCTGCCTTCGGGTCCGCCGAGGGCAGGACCGCGAATCCCTCCAGTCTGCCGGGATGCCGCTTGATCGCCTGAAACAGATTGTCGTTCACCTTGCGCGCCATCGGCACCGCGGTTTGCGCATCCAGTCTTTGCACCGCGGGGGCGCCGTGCGAGAGAACCTGGAGGTCGATGCCGGCCTCATCCATCTCCTTGATGCGCAGCGCGTCGAGGTCGTAGAGCCGTTCCTGCAGCGCTGGCACGCGCATCTCGGGGCCGCGCTCGGTGTAGTGCTGCGCGAGCTCGCGGTCCCAGTAGTGCTCTTCCAGGGCGATGACGGTGGATTTTTTGTCGTTGCTCA
>SHXK01000056.1 GCA_009693335.1 Betaproteobacteria bacterium
GCACTCTCCCACATCGATCTTGGCGGCGGCTTCGGCATCCGTTACCGGGACGAGACGCCCGCGCCGGTGGCCGAGTTCCTGGACGGCGCCCTGGGGATACTCGCTGGGCGCAAAGAGACGCTGATCGTCGATCCCGGCCGCGCCATTGTCGGCGAAGCCGGCTTGTTGCTAACGCGCGTCGAGTATCTCAAGCCGGGTACGGCGAAGAACTTCGTGGTCGTGGATGCAGCCATGAACGACCTGCTCCGGCCCGCGTTGTATGACGCCTGGCACGAAATACGGCAGGTCCGCGAGACGGTAGAGGCTGGCGTGGCCGGTGTTTACGACGTGGTCGGGCCGATCTGCGAAAGCGCCGACTTCCTCGCTCGGGACAGGCAACTGGCGGTGCGGCCGGGCAGCCTGCTCGCGGTAATGTCAGCCGGCGCCTACGGCATGGTGATGAGTTCAAACTACAATACGCGACCACGTCCCGCCGAAGTGCTGGTTGCCGGCGGCACCATACATTTGGCGCGGCGTCGCGAAACAACCCCGGAGCTGCTGGCCTTGGAATCAATCCCGCAATGGTAATCATGCGTCGTCGCTGCGCCGCGGTTTTCGCCCTTGTCATTGCAGCGGCCCTGGTCGGCGGCTGTGGCGGCGACACCGACTCCGCCAAGCGTCCCTCCGGTCCGCCCGCGATGCTGGTCACGGCGATGGTGGTCCAGCCGCGCGATCTCGAGGTGATCGAGAATGTGGTGGGCTCGCTGGAGAACGTGATCGACCCCAGCCTCGGCGCCGAGGTCGCAGGCCGCGTGGTGCGCGTACTCGCATTCACCGGCAAGAAAGTCATCAAGGGCGAGCTGCTGGCGGAGATCGATGCGCAGGATTTCGAGATTCAGACACGCGCCGACAGCGCTGAGATCGGCCGTCTTGAGGCGCTACTCACCCAGGCAGAGCGCCTGGCCGAGCGCCAGCAGAAGCTCGTCGCGCAGGGCTTCATCTCGCAGAACGCCGCCGACGACGCGGTGGCCCAACGCAACGCACTGCGCGAGAGCATCGCGGCTGCCAAGGCGCGCAGCGAGCAAACGCGTCGCAGCCTGAGCAAGACGCGCGTCACCTCGCCGATCGACGGCGAAGTTGAAGTCCAGATCGTGGCCGTGGGCGACTACGTCAAGGTCGCCGACCCGCTGTTCAAGCTGGTCGGCACCCAGCGCCTGCACGCTCACCTGCCACTACCCGAGAGTTCCAACCAGGTGATACGCCCCGGACTCAAGGTGCGCTTGTCAGTACCATCGTCTCCCGACAAGGGGATTGATGCCAGGATCGACGAGATCCGCCCGACCGTGAACGCGCAAAACCGAGCACTGGACGCCATCGTGAAGTTCGACAACGATGGTTCGCTGCGGGGCGGCGGCAGCGTGAACGCGAAGATCGTCCTCGCAGTCCGCCCTAAGGCCTTGACGGTTCCCGAGCAAAGCGTGGTGCTGCGGCCCGCCGGCAAAGTGGTCTACGCCCTGGTCGAACAGGACGGACGCCTCATCGCCCAGCAGCGTCCGGTGCAAACCGGCATCCGCCAGGACGGTTACTACGAGATCCTGCAAGGCTTGCAAGCGGGCGACCGGGTGGCGGTGGACGGCGCGGGCTTCCTCACCAACAATGCCGTGGTGGTGCTGCCCAAGCCCGCTGGAAAAGCAGCGGACGGAAAAGCGCCGCCCGTCGGCAAGGGCGATAAGGCGAAGAACTAGCCACATGACACTGCCCGAGCTGTCGATCAAGCGGCACGTATTCGCGGTGATGCTGAACGCGGCGCTGATCCTGTTCGGCCTGATCGCCTACCAGCGGATCGGCGTCGACAAGCTGCCGTACATCGAGTATCCGGTAGTCTCGGTTACGACCACCCAGCGGGGCGCCAATCCGGAGGTGATTGACGCCTCGGTCACCAACCTGGTCGAAACGGCGGTGAACAGCGTGCCCGGCATCGAGCACATCAGCTCGACTTCATCGCCCGGCGTGTCGGTCGTCACCATCACCTTCAATCTCGACAAACGCATCGACACCGCCTTCAACGAGGTGCAAGCAAAGGTCAACCAGGTCCTGCGGCGCATGCCCAAGGACGCCGATCCGCCAGTGGTGGCCAAGGTCGAGACCAACACGCAGCCGATCTTCTGGAGCGCGCTGCAGGGTGATCGCACCCAGCAGCAGCTCAACCAGTACGCCATCAACATCATCAAGAAGCGCCTGGAAACGATCGATGGGGTCGGTGAAATTCGCATCGGCGGCAGGCGCGACCGCACCATCCGCGTCAATTTGCTGCCGGCGCGCATGACCGCTTACGGCATCGCCGCGCAGGACATCAACGCCGCTTTCGCCAACGAACACATCCAGTTTTCCGGCGGTTTCCTCTCCGGACAGACCACCGAGCACTTGATGAAGCTCGACCTGGAGTTCCACCGGCTCGACGAACTGGAGAAGATGGTCATCGCTTACCGCGACGGCGCGCCGGTACGCTTGCAGGACATCGCTGAAATCGAGGATGGCCTGGCGGACTTCCGCCAGCTCGCGCGCTTCAACGGCAAGCCCACCGTGAGCATCGGCGTGGTCAAGGTGCCGAACACCAACACGGTGGAGATCATCAAGCGCGTTCGCGAACGCATCGAAGACGAGATCCGACCGCAGTTGCCGCCCGGCCTGGAGCTGCATTACGTGCAGAACGACGCCATCTTCATCGGCGAAATGGTGGCTTCCCTCAAAGGGCACCTGGTCGAGGGCACGCTGCTCGCGGCCCTGATCGTGTGGCTGTTTCTGAAGAGCTTCCGCGCCACCCTGATCGTCGCCACCGCCATTCCGGTATCGCTTTTCGGCGCGATTGCGGTGATCTACTTCTTCGGTTACACCTTCAACTCGGTCACCCTGCTGGCCTTGCTGCTGCTGGTTGGTGTGGTGGTGGACGACGCCATCGTGGTGCTCGAGAACATCTACCGCCACCGCGAGCACCTGGTGCAGGACACGGCGCGGGCCGCCGTGGAAGGCAGCCGCGAGGTGACCTTTGCGGTCATTGCTGCGTCGTTCTCATTGGTGGCGATTTTCGCTCCGGTGATTTTCATCTCCGGCATCACCGGCCAGTTCCTGCGCTCATTCGCCGTGGTGGTCACCTTCGGCGTGATGGTGTCGCTGTTTGTTTCGCTCTCGCTCACGCCGATGCTCTGTTCACGCTACATGCACGTGGAGAAGAAACACGGCCGCGTGTATTGGCTGCTGGAGCATCTGTTCGAGAAATTGGAGGGGTTCTACAAGCACAGCCTGGGCTGGGCGCTTGCGCATCGGTGGAGCGTACTCATCGCCGCGACCCTGATAAGCGCCGCGGCGGTGCCGCTGTTCAGGATGCTGCCCACCGAGCTCGCGCCGCAAGCCGACGAAGGCAGATTCCTGGTGGCGATCCGCACGCCGCTCGGCTCCTCGATCCACTACACCGAACAGAAATTGAAAGAGGTCGAGGAGATCGTGTTCCGCTACCCGGATATAGTCACCGAGTTTGGCGTCATCGGTCTGGGTTCGGCGGGCCAGGTCAACCAGGCGACCTTGGTGGGTCGCATGCGGCCCAAGTCGGAGCGACGCAAGGACGGCGGACTCAGCCAGCAAGAAATGCTGCGGCTCCTGCGCCGCGATCTGTCGCAGCTCGCCGGCGCGCGCGCCTTCCCACGCGCTTTCGGCATCGTGCAGGGCCAGCGCTCTGAGTCCCTGCAGTTCGTGGTCAAGGGTCCGAACCTGCAGCAGATGGGGCGCATCGCCGGCGAGCTGCAGCGCAGCTTGCAGGTCGATCCGGCGATCGGCCGCATGGACACCGACCTGCAACTCGACCTGCCTCAACTGGTGCTGGAACCCGACCGGGTACGCGCCGCTTCCGTCGGCTTGACCTCGCAGGATCTGGCGCTTGCTATCAGCATGCTGACCGGGGGCGTGGATATCGCCAAATACAACGACCAGCCGGGCGATGGTGAACGCTACGACATCCGCGTGAAGGCGAAGGAGGCCGAATTCGGCGCGCAGGCCGACCTGTCGAAAATCTACCTGCGCAACCGGCAGGGCCAGCTGGTGCGCCTGGACACGGTCGCCGGATTCAAGGAACGCGTCGGACCAGCAGTGGTCGCGCGCTTCGATCTGCAATACTCGGCGACGTTCTACGCTTCGCCCACGGTGCCGCTCGCCACAGCCATCGAAAAGGTGCGCGAGGCGGGGCGTCAGCTTCCCCAGGGTTACAACCTGGTATTTGTGGGCGAAGCCGAACAACTCGAGAAAACGCGCGAAGCGATTTTGTTCACCTTCGGTTTGGCGCTGGTGCTCTTGTTCATGGTGCTGGCGAGCCAGTTCAACAGCTTCCTGCAGCCTTTCTACATCATGCTCGCGGTGCCGCTGGCGATTATCGGCGGCGTGTTCGCGCTGTGGCTGTTCGTGCCCTTGTCGGAGCTGGGGGCTGCACTCGGGCTGAGGATTCCGTTACATACCCTGAATATCTATTCGATGATCGGCCTCATACTGTTGATCGGCTTGGTGGCGAAAAATTCGATCCTGCTGGTGGATCTCACCAATCAGCGGCGCGCGCAGGGCTTGGATGTGGACGCAGCACTCATGGACGCCTGCCCGACCCGCATGCGCCCGGTAGTCATGACCTCGCTCACGATCGTGCTCGCGCTGTTTCCAGCGGCGCTCGGCCTGGGCGCCGGCGCCGAGACAAATGCACCACTGGCCGTCGCGGTGATTGGCGGCATGATCACCTCCACGCTGCTCACTCTGGTGGTGGTTCCTTCGGCCTATTCGCTGATGGAGAACTGGCGCGTCCGCAAGCTAGCCTCAGGCCAGGGTAGCGGCGCCGGAGCGCTCGAAGCGCCACAAGCACGGCGGGAAGATCGCTAACGCACAAGTGCGTTCCTGCTACGCGCGAGTGCGTTCCTGCTAGATCAAGAATTCGATCAGGAACGGTCCGCGCCGCGTGCGGGCTGAGGTGAACACATCGGCGAAAGCCTCCAGCGTCTCCACCCGAACGGCCTCCACACCCATGCCTTCGGCCAGTTTGGTCCAGCGGATTTCCGGCCGTGAAAGATCGAAAAGCTCTCTCGAGGCCGGACCGGGCTGCGCGCCGACTGCGGCAAGTTCTCCCTGCAAAATCGCGTAGCGTCGGTTGGCAAAGACCACGTTCACTATGTCCAGTTTCTCGCGCGCCTGGGTCCAGAGCGCCTGCAACGAGTACATGCCCGCGCCATCGGCCTGCAGACAGACGACTTTGCGGTCCGGACACGCCACCGCGGCCCCGGTGGCGGCCGGAAACGCGTGCCCGATGGCGCCGCCGGTGATCTGGATCCAGTCGTGTGGCGCGGCGCCCCAAGTGAGTGGAAACAGCGCTCGGCCTGAGGTCACGGCATCCTCGGCCACGATGGCGTTCTCCGGCAGTAGCGCCGCCAGTGTCAGACCGAAGGCCTCCGGCTTGAAAGGCCCGCCGTGCAGTTCGGGCTGTGGCACCGCATCGGGCACCGGCACTTGGCGTGGAGCGCCCAGTTCATCCGCCAGCGCCTCCAGCGCGCCCACCAGGTCCTGCTCCACGCTTGCCAGTTCATGCACGGTGCAGTCCTTAGGCCAGAGGGTGCTCGGCTTGCCGGGATAAGCGAAGAATCCGACCGGCGCCTTGGCGCCCACCAGCACCAGATGCTGCGTGCCCTCGAGGACCTTGAGCGCGGCATCGACGACATACGGGATCCGGTCCACCGGGACGCGGCCACGGCCACGCGCCATGCGCGGGACCTGGGTTGGCGTACGCAGCTTCGCTCCCGTCGCATGCGCCACCCGTTGCGCCGCCCGCAAGCCGCGTTCGCCCAGTGCGGCGCCCGAGAGCAGCAGCATGGAAGGCAGTCCGGAGCGCAGCGTGCGCGCAAGCTCTTTCACCACCTCCGGCGCCACTGCGGCAGCGACCGGCGCTGCGAGCGGTGCGCCGGGTTCGCTGCCCTCGTCCCAGGCGCAATCGGCAGGCAGAATCAGCGTCGCGGTTCCCCCCGGTGGCCTGCACGCCGCCTGCACCGCAGCCGCGGCATCAGCACCCAGCGTGCGTGCGCTCGCGCTGGTGCGCACCCAGGACGAGACGGTGCGCGCCAGCCCTTCGATATCGAAACTGAGCGGGGTATCGTAGACCTGGTGGTAAGTGGCATGGTCGCCGACGATGTTCACGATAGGCGCGTGGGCGCGCTTGGCGTTGTGCAGGTTGGCGATGGCGTTGCCCAGGCCCGGACCGCAATGAAACAGCGTCGCCGCCGGCTTGCCCGCCATGCGCGCATAGCCATCGGCACAGCCGGCAACCACCGTCTCGGCCAGTCCGAGCACGCAGCGCAAGCCCGCAACGCGATCCAGCGCCGAGACGAAATGCATCTCGGAGGTGCCGGGATTGGCAAAGCAGGTATCCAGGCCGCACGCCACCAGCGTACGCGCCAAGCTTTCAGCGCCGTTCATGCGTTGAATGCTAGCATCACGGCGAACCGGAGATTCGAAACATGGCCGCTAGCCACGAAACACGCAACATGGCGCTCTACTGCGACTTCGAGAACGTCGCACTCGGGGTGCAGGACGCAAAGTACGAGAAATTCGACATCAACCGCGTGCTCGAACGCCTGCTGCTGAAAGGCTCGATCGTGGTTAAAAAAGCCTACTGCGACTGGCAGCGCTACAAGGAATTCAAAGCCGGCATGCATGGAGCTTCATTCGAGTTGATCGAGATCCCGCACCTGCGCCAGTCGGGCAAGAACTCGGCCGACATCCGCATGGTGGTGGACGCGCTCGACCTTTGCTACACCAAGGGCCACGTCGACACCTTCGTGATCATCAGCGGCGACTCGGATTTCTCGCCGCTGGTGTCCAAGCTGCGTGAGAACGCCAAGGTGGTGATCGGCGTGGGGGTGAAGAACTCGACCTCCGATCTGCTCATCGCCAACTGCGACGAATTCATCTACTACGACGACCTGGTGCGGGAGGATGAAAGCAAGCGGCGCGCGGCCAAGAAGCGCAAAGAAAGCGGCCCTGCGGGCAGCGACAAACAGCACGAAGCCTTCGACCTGGTGATCGAGACGCTGCAGGCACTCAGCGCTGAGCGCGGCGAGGGCGAACGCATCTGGGGTTCGATGATCAAGCAGGCCCTCAAGCGCCGCGATCCGAGTTTCAACGAGTCCTACTACGGTTTCAGAGCGTTTTCCGATCTGCTCGAAGAAGCGGAAAAAAGAAAGCTGATCACGCTCGAGCGCGACGAAAAATCCGGCGGCTACCTGATCCGACCAGCGGCGCGCACATGAAACTCTGTCGCTTTGTCTACGACCAGCAGGCGCCGCTTGGTGCCGACCGCCTCGGGCTGGTCGAAGGAGACGAAGTGCTCGACGTCAGTGGCGCCCTCGAGGCCATTCCGGCGCAGCGCTGGCCGATTGCGCCCGGCGATCCGCTGATCATGAACCTTGAGCGCGTCACCGCGCGGGTACACGCGCTCACGGCAAGCGCGCCGCGGCACCAGCTCTCGGCGGTGAAGCTCAGATCGCCGGTCGCCAATCCGACCAAAATCGTCAACGCGCCGATCAACTACCAGGCCCACATCGACGAAGCGAAGACCGACCAGGGCATCGCGCACGGGCGTGACATGTCGAAAGGCATTTGGGACTGGGGCCTATTCCTGAAAGCCACCAGCGCTCTGATTGGCCCAGGAGAGGATATTCGCCTGCGTTTTCCGCAACGGCGCAACGACCACGAGATCGAGCTCGCGGTGATCATCGGCAAGCAGTGCAACCACGTGAAGAAGGAGGACGCGCTGCAGTACGTCGCCGGCTACGCGATCGGCCTGGACATGACCATCCGCGGCCCGGAACTGCAGTGCTTTCGCAAATCGCCCGACACCTACGCGGTCTGCGGGCCGTGGCTGGTGACCAAAGACGAGATCCCGGAGCCAAACAATCTCGACCTGTCACTGCGCGTGAACGGTGAACTGCGCCAGCACTCAAACACCAAGCGTCTGGTCTATAACGTCGAACGCCTGATCGAGTACGCCACCAGCTTCTACACGCTCCATCCCGGCGACCTGATCTTCACCGGCACACCAGAAGGCGTCGGGCCGGTACAGCCCGGTGACCTGATCAGCGCGGAAATCGAGCGCATCGGGCGCTTCGAGATCCGCGTCGCGGACACCTACGACCAGTAAGTCCTAGTAAGTTTTGTACGGCAGGAACTTGCCGGATAGTTCCACGTGCACGCGGTCGCCCTTCTCGTGCGGCTCGCGCTGGATGTCCATCGAGAAGTCAATGGCGCTCATGATGCCGTCGCCGAATTCCTCGTGGATCAACTCCTTGATGGTGGTGCCGTAGACGTTGACAATCTCGTACCAGCGGTAGATCAGCGGGTCGGTCGGCACCGCGGTCGGCAGCGAGCCCTTGTAGGGCACCGTCTGCAGCAACAGCACCGCGTCGGCCGGTAGGCCGAAGATCTTGCCGACGGTCTGCGCCTGCTTCTTGTTCATCTGCATCTGTCCCAGGCAAGCGGCGGTGGTCCATTCCTTGGACTGGCCCACCTTCTTGGCCACGTCGACCCAGCGGATGCCCATGGTCACCTTGCGAAAAGCGATCAGGTCGGTCACGTCTGCACGTTTCATGCGTCTGCCTTTCAGTGTCTCAGGTTGATGATCTTGGCCAACGGTTCGTTGGCGACCTCCACGCCCGGCCGTACCACCGGGGGCTGCGCCGGCCGCGCCGCTTCCCCGGTCTGATAGAGCTTGGATCGGTTGACAAGGAAATCGACCAGGTGATTGCGCACCCGGTAATACTGCGGGTCGTGGTGAATGCGCTGTCGATCACGTGGTCGCGGCAGCGTGTTCTCGACCACCTCCGCGATGCAGGCGTTTGGGCCGTTAGACATCAACAGGATCCGGTCGGCGAGCAGAATCGACTCATCAACATCATGCGTGATCATGAATACGGTCTGGCGCGTCGCCGCACAGATGTGCACCAATTCATCCTGGATGGTGCCACGCGTGAGCGCATCCAGCGCGCCAAAGGGTTCGTCCAACAGCAGCATCTTCGGCTGGATGGCGAACGCGCGCGCGATGCCGACGCGCTGTTTCATGCCGCCCGAGAGCTGCGCAGGCTTCTTGTGCTCCGACCCCGTGAGCCCGACCAGGTCGATAAACTTCTGGCAGTGAATCTGCACCTGGATGCGGTTCCAGTCGGGCCAGCGGCTTTTCACCGCGAAAGCAATGTTGTTCATGACGGAGAGCCACGGCATCAGCGCATGCCCCTGGAACACCACACCGCGGTCCAGCGACGGCCCGGCGACCTCCCGGTTGTCCATGATCACGGTGCCACTGCTCGCCGCATCCAAGCCCGCGAGCACGTTGAGGATGGTGGTCTTGCCGCAGCCGGAATGGCCGATGATGCAGACAAACTCGCCTTTCTCTATAGCGAAGTTCACCGCGTCGAAGACGGTGCTGCCTGTATAGCGCTTCGCGAGGTCTTGGACTTGGAGGAAACTCACCCGATCACTCTACGTAAGTGACGGCTTGCTGCAGCTTAGCGATCAGAAAATCGAGCAGCATTCCGACGACACCGATCACCAGGATGGCGAAGATCACATTGGTGAGATTCAGGTTGTTCCACTCGTTCCAGACGAAATAGCCGATGCCCGTGCCGCCCACCAGCATTTCGGCGGCGACGATTACCAGCCAAGCAATACCGATCGAGATACGCGCGCCAGTCAGGATGGTCGGCGCGGCGGCTGGCAAGATCACTGCGAAGGCCTTACGCAGCGGATTGACTTCCAGCGTTTTGGCGACATTCAGCCAATCGCGCCGCACCGAGGCAACGCCGAAGGCCGTGTTGATCAGCAGCGGCCACACCGAGCAGATGAAGATCACGAAGATGCCGGAGGCCCCGGAGTCCTTGATGGTGTAAAGCGCGAGTGGCATCCAGGCAAGCGGCGAGATGGGTTTCAGCACCTGGATGAAGGGGTTGAGCGCCTGATTCAGCAACGGCGACATACCGATCAGGAAGCCCAGAGGCACCGCCACTAGGCAGGCGAGCAGGTAGCCCAGGGCCACCCGCCCAAGCGAATGCCCGAGCTGAATACCGATACCTTTGTCATTCGAGCCGCGGTCGTAGAACGGATCCGAGATGTGCGTGACGAAAGCCTCGCGCATCTGCTCCAGTGTCGGAAAGCCATCTGATTTCTTCGCCCCCTTGCCCATCAACCTGGCGTACTCGTCCACTGCGCCCTGGCTTTCCGCCTTGGGCAGCGTGGCGAGATGCCAGATGCCCAGGAAAACGGCAAGAAAAACCAGGGACAGCGCGCCCGCTTTCAGGGACTCAAGCTTCAAGCAGATTTCCTGATTTTGAAACTACCGAGATACTTCTCGGGCAGCGCCGGATCGAACTCCTTACCCATCACTTTGAACTTGGCGTAGCTGGCCTCAGGCGCTTTCATCTCCAGCTGCGCCATGTATTTCCTCGCCTCGGTGACTAGGAACACCTGCTCGGCGATCTGCTTGTAGTTGACATCCCCTTTGACGTAGCCCCAGCGCTTCATCTGCGTCAGGATCCACACCGCCATTGAGTGCCAGGGGAAGGGATCAAAGTCGGCGCGATCCGGAATGTTCTTCACGTTCCCCAAACCGTCAGCAAATTTCCCCGTCAATACCTGCTCGATCACGGTCTCCGGCTGGTTGAGATAGTTGGGCGGCGCGATGATCTTGGCGATTAGCGATCGGTGCTTCGGATCGCGCGCCATGCGCGCGGCTGTCAGCACCGCGCGGTAGAGCGCGGCAAAGGTGTTCGGCGCTTCCTTGATCATGGCATCAGGCACGCCAAAGGCGCAGCAAGGATGGCCGTCCCAGATCTCCTTCGACAGGATATGGATGAAGCCGGCCCCGTCGTACACCGCGCGTTGATTGAAGGGATCGGGTCCGAGGAAGCCATCGATATTTCCCGCGCGCAGGTTGGCAACCATCTCGGCCGGCGGCGTGACGCGGATCTGGATGTCGGTGTCTGGGTCGAGGCCGTGCTCCGCCACGTAGTAGCGCAGCAGGAAGTTGTGCATGGAGTACTCGAAGGGAACCGCGAACTTGAAGCCTTTCCATTGCTTCGGATCGCGTCTCTCCTTGTGCTTCAAGTGCAGCGTGATCGCCTGGCCGTTCACGTTCTGCACGGTCGCCACACGCATCGGCTGCTGAGCAGATCCCAAGCCCATCGAGATCGCGATCGGCATCGGCGACAGGAAGTGCGAGGCGTCGTGCTCCTTGTTGAGCATCTTGTCGCGGATCAGCGCCCAGCCCGCGGTCTTCATCAGCTGCACCTTGAGGCCCTGCTCGCGGTAGAAACCGAGTGGGTCGGCCATGATCAGCGGGCTCGCGCAGGTGATGGCGATGAAGCCGATCTTCAGGTCCTTCTTCTCGGGCGGTTTCTTGTCCTGCGCCATGGCCTCGAGGGCGCCGAAGGGGAACAGACTGGAGATCGCCGAGAGCGCGGTCCCCGCGCCGACCGCGCTCAGGAACCTACGGCGCACCGCATCCTGTGGGAAAAGCGCGCGCATCACCGCA
Source organism: Betaproteobacteria bacterium (assembly GCA_009693335.1). Lineage (GTDB taxonomy): Bacteria > Pseudomonadota > Gammaproteobacteria > Burkholderiales > SG8-39 > RBG-16-66-20. The sequence continues at coordinate 11,576 of SHXK01000056.1, forward strand.
GTTTCAATGACGCTACGATTCAACGCTTCTTCGCTCTGATCGTGCTCAGCCTGAGAGGCGTGCGCACCGCAGCCGCAGCCCAGTCGCACTTCGGGATCGAAGGGATTTGACATATACGTGGCTCCAAGGGGAAATCAACAGCCCGAAGACTCGCATTTACTGTGCCAACGTATTTACGTACCAATTCAGGAGGTTCTGCCCGCGATGGGCACGGATTTGGTGCGTTAAAACGGTAGCCGCACCACTGTGGCGCGCGCCCACCAAGAACGTGGAACTTATGGATTCAACTGTTGGCGGTCGGCATTGACGACCTCGATCAGGTCTTCCGGGCCATCAGCAGTGACGGGGAAGCTCAGTTGGGTTCGTCGGCGATGGCGGGTAGCGCGCGCAGATAAGCGATCAGCGCCGCCAAGTCATTGGGCGTCAGTTCAGCGGTGGTGTTGCGGATGACTTCGCCCATAGTTTCGGCGGCGACATCGCCATCTGGTGTCAGCCCGGTCTGCAGGAAACTCTTCAACTCGCCGTCGTTCCATTTCTTCAGCTTGGTCGGCGTCAGGTTCGGAACGCGATCGCCGTCGGGCCCTTTCGCCGCGCCTGCCAGCTGCCGCTCACGCTTCGGTCCCCCGAGGAAGTTGCGCGCGGTATGGCACTCGCCGCAATGGCCAAGCGCCTCGACCAGGTAGGCGCCGCGATCGAGGGATGGCGACCGTTTCGGCTCAGCGATCAACGCTCCGGGCGAGAAGAACAGCCATTTCCACCCCGCAACAAGAAAGCGCCAGCCGAACGGGAAACGCAGCTCATGAGCCTGGTTAGGGCGCGCGCTCGACGGCAGCGTGCGTAGGTAGGCCCATAGGTCACGCAGATCGGCGTCGCTAATGCGCGCGAATGACGGATACGGAAACGCCGGAAAGTAATGTGCGCCATCGGGCCGCAGGCCCAGGCGTAAGGCGCGCACGAAATCCGCTTCGCTCCAGCGACCCAGGCCCGCGCTCGGGTGCGGGGTTAAGTTGGGTCCATAGAACGTTCCGAAGGGGGTCTTCAGCGCCCGGCCACCCGCGTAGGGCATCGCCTCTTGCTTGGTCTCGGTGTGGCAGCCGAGGCAACCTGCCGCCTTGGCAAGATACGCGCCGCGCTTGGCATCGCCCTGCGCGGACGCACCCTGCGCCGCTGCGAGCAGCATGACGAGCGCAACGCGGCGCATTACGTGCATCAGCCTACCCACCGATGCACGTAGGCATGCCGAACGCGTTATTGCTTCTCGCGGAAAGCGTCGTGGCAGCTGCCGCAGGACTTGGCGACGCCGCCGAACGTCGCTCTTACTCCCGCCTCGTTTTTGGCGCGTGCCGCCACGCCCAGTTTGACGGTCTCGGCTTCAAACGATTCCCAGGCCGTCCTGAATTTGGCCATATCTTTGTAAATCTCTGGTTTGGCTCTGCTCTTCTCGCGCGCGGTGCTCGGGTCGAAGCCGTCCCACGGCATCCTCGCGAGATTTTCCAGAAAAGTCGCGTTCAGCGCGACGACATCCGCGTTGTACGGAACCGCACCTTTCATCATGGCACCGATCGGGCCGAGGTATTTGCCCTGCAGCGTCATCGCCGCCTAGCGTTGTTTCACCAGGACCTCGGGTTTCGCCTGCGCATTAGCATTCGCCGCTATGCCCATCCCCAGCGCGAGGGTCACGCTTATCGCCACAAAGCTCGTTTTCATTCCGCTCTCCTAGAAGTTGGAAGAAACACGCTCAAGCATGCAACAAAAACCCTGCCATTAAAGCGCGCAGGCAGAGTATGCCGGCCTCCGCTGAAGGTCAACGCAGTCCGGCGACGTACTCCGCGACCGCCTGGATCTCCCGGTCGCTCATGCGTAGCGCGACGCTGCGCATCATGCCGTTGGGATCGTTCGCGCGGGTACCCGAGCGGAACGCTTTTAACTGTGCCTCGATGTACTCGGGGAATTGCCCGGAAATGCGCGGATACTGCGCGGGGATGCCCGCGCCGGAGGGGCCGTGGCAGCCCGCGCAGGCCGCTACCGCAGTGGCTGCAATGCCGCCACGAAAGATTTTCTGCCCCAGCGCGGCGAGTTCCTTGTCCTTCGCCGCCGCGGGCTGGAGCTTCTGCGCGGCGTAGTAGGCGGCGACGTTTTGCAGGTCGGCGGCAGAAAGATTCGCCAACATGGCCGCCATTACCGCGTTGTCGCGCGCCGGCTTCTTGCCAGCCTGCGGCTTGAAATTGACCAGTTGCTTGTGCAGGTAGTCGTAGAACTGGCCTGCGAGTTTTGGATTCGCGGGTAAAGGACTATTGCCATCGGCGGCATGG
>SHXK01000057.1 GCA_009693335.1 Betaproteobacteria bacterium
CTCAATCTGCTCACCGGGCTGCTGCGGCCCTCGCGCGGCAAGGTGCTGCTGCAGGGCGAGGACGTCACCCTCCTGCCGCAGGCGAAACGCGTCAAGCGCGGCATCGCGCGCACCTTCCAGATCAACCAGTTATTTCGCGGCCTGAGCGTGCTGGAAAACGTCTGCATCGCGGTGGCTGAGCGCCTCGGTATCGGCGGCGCTATGTTGCGCCCGGCGGGGACGCGCACGGAGGCGATCAGCGAGGCTTCGCGTCTGATCGAGATGCTGAAGTTGGGCGATGACGCTGGGCGGCGCATCGGCGAACTGCCCTACGGCCGGCAGCGCCTGGTCGAGATCGCGATCGCGCTTGGCCTGAACCCGCGCGTGTTGCTGCTCGACGAGCCCGCCGCCGGCATCCCGAGCGCTGAGAACCATATCCTGCTTGATGCCATTGCCACCCTGCCAAAGGATATTGCGGTGCTCATCATCGAGCACGACATGGATCTTGTATTCCGCTTTGCCGATTGCATCACGGTGATGGTGAACGGCGCGATCTTCGCCCAAGGGTCACCGGCGGAAATCGCCGCCAACCGCGAGGTGCGAGCCGTGTACCTTGGGAGCGCCTTGGATGCCTGAGGCGCTCGTCGGAAGGACGCGAGATGCCTGAGGCCCTCGCGTTGCAAGGCGTCACCGCCGGTTACGGCGAGACCCACGTGCTCGAAGGCATCGACCTGAAGCTCGACGCAAGCGAGAGCCTGAGCATCATCGGTCGCAACGGCGTGGGCAAGTCCACTCTTCTGGAAACGATCATGGGCCACACCACCCTGCACGCGGGCGGTATCGCACTGCAAGGTCGCCGCATCGACGGCGTACCCGTGCATGTGCGCGCCAGCGCGGGTCTGGGCTACGTGCCGCAAGAGCGCGAAATATTTCCCTCGCTGTCGGTACGCGAGAACCTGGAAATCTGCGCCCGCCCTGGGTACTGGAGCGCGCCGCGGGTGTTCGAACTGTTTCCCAACCTGAAGACGCGGCTGGAGAACGCCGGCAGCCAGCTCTCCGGCGGCGAACAGCAAATGCTGGCGATCGCGCGTGCGCTGATGACCAATCCCTCGGTGCTGCTGATGGACGAGCCCACCGAGGGGCTGGCGCCGGTGATCGTGCAGGCCCTGGTGCAGGTGCTGGCACGGCTGCGCAGCATGGGCGGGCTGTCGATTATTCTGGTCGAACAGAACAGCCGCGTCGCCCTCGCATTCTCCGAGCGCACGGTGGTCATGGACAAAGGGCGCGTGGTGTATGACGGCGAAGCGGAGCGTCTGCGCAAAGACCCGGAGTTCCTCGCCAGTCTGATCGCGGCGCAGTAGACCGGCGATCCGCCGACACGTTCCTGTCAAGGATGGGCGGCGCCACCATCGAGGTTGATGGCCTGGCCGGTGATGAAGGCGGCGGCATCGGAGGCAAGAAACAGCACGCTGCCCACCAGGTCGTCCGGGGTTTCGGCGCGTGGAATGCATTGCATGGCGATGATCTTCAGCTTTTGCTCGGGGGTGACGGTCTTGCGTTCGATCTCGGTGAAAGTCGCGCCCGGCAAAATGGTGTTGACCGTGATGCCGTCAGCGCCCAGCTCGCGCGCCATCGAGCGGCTCATGCCGACGAGGGCCGACTTCGAGGTGATGTAATGCAGATAATTTGGTCGACCTAGCGAGACGGCGCCGGAACCGATATTGATAATCCGGCCGCGCCCGGCACGGCGCATTGCCGGCAGCACCGCGCGCGCACACAGGAACGGCCCGGTCACGTTGACGCGCAGCACCCGATCCCATTCGGCAAGCGGGATTTGCTCGAACGGTCGCATCTCCAGGGTGGAGAAAATGCCTGCGTTGTTGACCAGCGTATCGATGCGGCCACACTGGTCCTCGACCATCTGAACCATGCGCTCGACCGAGGCGGGATCGGCGACGTCGGTTTCGATCGCCAGCGCTTTGCCGCCGGCCTGCAGCACCTCCGCGGCGACCGCCGCGGCTGTTATCTTGTTGCGCTCGGCGATCACGGCGGTGGCGCCGACCTTGGCGAAGGCTTTGGCAAAGGCCCGCCCCAGACCTTGTCCCGCGCCCGTGACAATGGCGACGTGGCCGGCGAGCGAGGAAAAATCGCTCATGACGCGCCCCGGTTGACGGCGACATGCGCCGTCAGGGCCTGGCGCGCATCCCACGGCGTCCACCACGGCTTGAGACCAAGGTCGCGGGCAATGATCGCGGCGCTGATATAGCCGGCGCCGCCGGAAATCGCGCCACCCGGGTGGCCGGCCGAGCCCGCGTTGTAGAGGTTGGCAATCGGCGTGCGGTAGCCGAAGTGGTTGTACATCACCTGCTCGGCGTTGAAGCCGCCCATGAAGATGTCGCCCTGGCGCATGTTGATTAGTTCCTGTGTGTATTCGCGCCCGGTATAAACGTAACGGTCAATAATATTTTTGGCCGTCATGTTCGGGCAAAAGCGCGCCCAGGTTTCGATGATCCTGTCGGCGAATTCTTCCTTGAAGCTTGCATAGTCTTTAGCGCCGATGTCCGGGTTGAGCGGCATCACATGCCAGGCATAGCTCGTATGTTTGCCGGGCGGCGCCTGGGTTGGATCGAGCAGGCTGAGCGGCCCGGCGCCGAATTGCACGACCTTCGGCACACGGCCCGCCTGCACATCCATATGCGCGGCGAACAGCTCATCCATTGTTTCCGCGCCGATACTCCATTTGAGGGTGCGGTTGATATTGGGATCGAATTTATCCGCAGCGAAGCGCGGGCTCTCATTGAGTGCCAGATGCAGACCGAACAGGCTCCACTGGGTGTACTGATAGCCATCGAGCTTGCGGCGAAATGCTTCTGGCATCTGTTCGCGGCCCACCAGCTTTTCGAAAGTCTGGTGCACGTCCAGCGTCGAGGCGACGAATTGTCCGGCTTTGACACTGCGTCCGTCGGCTAAGGTTATGCCGGTGGCTTTGCCGTTTTCGATCACGATGCGCTCGAGGTTCACCTGCGGCTGATAGGTGCCGCCGGCGGCGATGAAACATTCCATTAAGCCGCGCGCGAGATTGAAGGAGCCTCCCTGACAGAGTTGGTAACCGCTTTCCAAGTCGAAAGCACGGATCACAGAGCCCATCGGGCTGGTCTTCGATAGCGTATCGACCAGCCAAGTGCCAAACAGGGAGACCTTGAACAGGAACAGCAGCCGCACATGTTCGTTCTCGAACAGTTCGCGCACCACATCCAGCGGCTGACGGTTGGCGACCGCGAGGAATTCGCGGCCGAGCGCGGTGCGCGACAGCAGCGCCTCACGTTCAGCTTGCGGCAGCGGCTCGGCGTAACGCTCGGGCAGAAAAATTTCAGCGGTTATTTTTTCCGCTTTGGCGTTCCACTCGCGGAAGGTGGCGGCGTCGCGCTTTGAAAAGCGCGCAATATTGGCGAGCGACTCTTCCAGATCGCGCCCGAGCACCAGCGCGCTGCCGTCGCGATGCGCTTGACCGAGTTCGTAGCGCGGCGTGATGTAGGTGGTGCGCTCGCCAACCCCGAGGTCCTTGAACCAGGGTGCCTCGCTGATGTGGAAGTGATTGATCGAGTGCAGGTTGTGATAGAAGCCGGGCTGCGTCACCTCTTCGGTGGAGAGTCCGCCGCCATAGGTCAAGCGGCGCTCGACCAGCAGGATTTTTAATCCCGCTCGTGCCAGATAAGCGCCAAGAATCAGCCCGTGGTGTCCGGCCCCGATAATGATGCCGTCGTAGGTTTTTTCCAGCGCTTTGGTCATGGTTGCTCGCTTGCAGGAGGCGCATAGATTGCCTGAATCTGCGGGTAAAAAAAAGGGGCGCTTGCGCGCCCCTCCACTACCAGGAAAAACTGGAACTGCGGTTTACATTCGATACGCCGTCTCGCCATGCGAGGTCACATCCAGACCTTCGCGCTCTTCTTCTTCCGAGACGCGCAGCCCGATCGTAAGGTCGACCAGCTTGTAAGCGAGGTAGGCCACCACTCCGGACCAGAGTAGCGTCACACCGACCGCTTGCGCCTGCGTCATCAGCTGCGAGCTGATCGAATACTCGGCTGCCGTCGTCACCTTTCCGGTCACCCAGTCGGAGACATAGCCCGGCCCGCCGAGCGCGGGGGAGTTGAACACACCGGTAAGTAGCGCCCCGAGGATGCCGCCGACGGCGTGCACGCCGAACACATCCAGCGAGTCGTCCGCACCCAGCAGTTTCTTCAGACCGCTTACGCCCCACAAGCACACCAGGCCTGCCGCCAGTCCGATCACGAATGCGCCCGGGATGCCAACGTTGCCGGCAGCCGGGGTGATCGCCACCAGACCCGCAACCGCGCCCGAAGCCGCACCCAGCATGGTCGGTTTGCCCTTGAAGAGGGCTTCACCGAGAGTCCAGGAGAGCACGGCGCAGGCAGTGGCGAGGAAGGTGTTGATGAAGGCAAGCGCCGCAGTGCCATTGGCCTCCAGCGCTGAGCCGGCGTTGAAGCCGAACCAGCCCACCCACAGCAGCGCCGCACCGATCATCGTCAGCGGCAGGTTGTGCGCCGGCATCGCTTCCTTACCGTAGCCGATGCGCTTGCCGATCAGGTAGGCGCCCACCAAGCCGGTGATACCGGCATTAATGTGCACCACCGTGCCGCCTGCGAAGTCGAGCGCGCCCCACTGCCACAGCAATCCGGCCTTGGCATTGAGCGCGTCCACCAGCTTCGGATCGGTGTAGGCATCCGGTCCCATCCAGAACCACACCATGTGCGCGATCGGTGTGTAGCTGAAGGTGAACCAGAGCACGATGAACGCCAGCACCGCGGAAAACTTGGCGCGCTCGGCGAAGGCGCCGAGGATCAAGCAGCAGGTGATTGCGGCAAAGGTCGCCTGGAAAGCAACGAACACCAGTTCCTGGATCACCACGCCCTTGGAGAAGGTCGCTGCCATCGCGAACTCGCCCTTGGCCGGGTCGAAAGTGCCGTTCAGGAACAAGCGATCCAAGCCGCCGAAGTAAGCGTTGCCCTCGGTGAAGGCCAGGCTGTAACCGTAGATGCACCACAGCACCGTGACCAGCGAGAACACCACGAACACCTGCATCAGCATCGAGAGCATGTTTTTCGAACGCACCATGCCGCCGTAGAAGAGCGCCAGGGCCGGCACGCTCATCATCAGCACCAGCGCAGTCGAGGTGAGCATCCACGCCACATCACCCTTGTTGGGTGTTGGCGCGGGCTTGGCTTCTTCTTTCTTCTCTTCGACTTTCGCCGCCGGCTTGGCTTCTTCCTTCTTGGCGTCGGCCTTGGCCGGTTCCGCGGCTTTTGCCTCGGCAACGGCCTTCTCGGGCGCTTTGCCCTTGTCTTGGGCGCTCACGCCGCCCGCCACAGTGAACAGTGCGAACATGGCGAGGACTGCAATCAGCTTCTTCAGTTAGTTTCGCCGGTGCGGATGCGGACGACCTTTTCCAGGTCGAACACGAAAATCTTGCCGTCACCGATCTTGCCGGTATTGGCGGTTTTCTCGATCGCTTCGATGACCCGATCGAGCATGTCGGTTTTGATCGCCGCCTCGAGCTTCAGTTTCGGCAGAAAATCCACCACGTACTCCGCGCCGCGGTAGAGCTCGGTGTGGCCTTTTTGCCGGCCGAAGCCTTTTACCTCGGTGACGGTGATGCCCTGCACGCCGATTGCCGAGAGGGCTTCGCGCACCTCGTCGAGCTTGAACGGTTTGATGATTGCGGTTACCAGTTTCATGTTTTCCCCTTTTCGGCAGCCGGCGTTGCCGGCTTCCTTGAACTTTATAGCAAGTCATATGCCAGGTTTTGGGACTCCAACAATCAAAGGGTTACAGTCCGATTGGGTAATATTGGCGGCTGGCGCGCACCATATCGGGGCGTCTGTGCCGTCCCCTGCCCAAATCACGTGCACTCGGCCGTCCAACCCCCACAGATACCCGGATGTCTGTACGCTTGCCGGCATGGCTGAACGAAATCTGCTGGACGAGTTCCGCGAGCGCATCGGCGAAGCCTTGCGCGCCTCGCCGGCGCAGGACCTGGAAAAGAATCTGCATGCGCTGATGGCCGCGTTCTTCGAGCGTTTCGACCTCGCCGCGCGCGAGGACCTGGAGGTGCACAGGACGCTCCTCGAGCGGGCGCAGGAAAAGCTCACTGCGCTGGAGGCCCGCGTTACCGAACTTGAAGCGCGCAAACCTGCCGCCTAGTGTGGAACGCACGAGTGCATTAATTGAACGCACCTGTGCGTTAGGGTGGAACGCACTTGTGCGTTGCCGCGCGCTCAACCGCGCAGGTAAACCTTCCTGCGGTGCGCTGCGTTCTTGGCTGTGGAGGACCAATGTCCCTGGCAACCGTGGCGAGCCGCGCGCTCGCCGCATCACAGCGCTTCTAGCGCCGCGATGGTCGGCGGCGGACAACTGCCACGGCCGGGCGAAATTTCTCTCGCTCACCACGGCGTGTTGTTCCTGGATGAACTGCCGGAATTCGACCGTGACGTATTGGAATCGCTGCGCGGGCCGTTGGAATCGGGTCGCGTGTCGATTGCGCGGGCCGCCCAGCAGTCGCAGTTCCCGGCGCGCTTCCAGCTAGTTGCAGCGATGAACCCCTGTCCTTGCGGCCACTGTGGTGCGCCCTCCGGGCGCTGTCGCTGTACGCCGGAGCGCATCGCCCGTTACCGCGGGCGCATCTCGGGGCCTCTGGCCGACCGCGTCGATATCAAGTTCGAAGTCCCCGCGCCGCGTGATGCCGAGTTGATGACGCCCGGCGACACCGAAGCCAGCGAGGCGATCCGTAACAGGGTTCTTGCAGCGCACCAGCGCCAGCTCGATCGCCAGCGCATGCCGAACGCGCTGCTCGGCACACGCGAAATCGACCGGCTGTGCGCCACCGACAAAGAAGGCGAGCAACTGCTGCGCCACGCCCTGGCGCGCTTGCTGCTCTCGGCGCGCGCCTACCACCGCGTCTTGCGCGTGGCGCGCACCATCGCCGATCTGGCTGGCGAAGCGGCCATCAGCGCCGCCCACATCGCGGAAGCAATCCAATATCGAAGACTGGACGCGAGTTTTTGAAGTTATTGATTGAGGATGGCCATCTACGCGATCGGCGACGTAGCGCGGGTGTGGATGGGGTCAACAGCTCACGGGCGTTTCAGCCACCAGCCGGTGGCACTACGGGGACATGAGGTTGGGCAGCCACAAGATCATCTGCGGAAAGGCCACGTAGAGCCCCAGGGAGAGGAAGTCGAGGGCGATGAAAGGCACTACCCCGGTGAAGACCTGGCCGAGCGTGACGGGAACCGGGGAGGAACTCTTCACCACGAAGACGTTCAGCCCCACCGGCGGCGTGAGCACCCCGATCTCGGCGAGCTTGACCGAGACCACGCCCAGCCAGATCGGGTCGAAGCCCTGCGCGCTCATTACCGGGTACATGATCGGCAGGGTCATCACCATGATCGCGATGGGTTCGATGAAACAGCCGAGAATGGTGAAGAGAAGCACGTACCCGATCAGGTAGGTGTACTTGCCGGTCCCGATGGAGAGCAGCGCCTCCGATATGATCGTTACTAACCCGGAGTAGGTCAGATAGCGCGCGAACATCATCCCGCCCACCACGATGATGAAGATTACAGAGGTGGTAACGGCCGCTTCCTTGAGGACTTCGACCAAGGTGCCCATGCCGAGCCGGCGCTTGACGAGGGCGATGAGGAAGGCGCCGAAGGCGCCCACCGCCCCCGCGTAGGTGGCCGGGAAATAGCCTCCATAGATCCCGCCCACCACGACTGTGAAGAGAATCGCGATCCCGGTAACGCCGTAGAGCGACTGCCACCGGTCCCTCCAAGAGACGCTGATCTTGGCCAGCGGCGCAAGGTCCGGCCGCACCCGTGCCAGGAGGTAGATGCCGCCGCAGTAGATAAGCGTCGTGACTATGCCCGGAATGATGCCGGCGATCAGCAACTTGCCGATGGACTGCTCGGTGATGACCCCGTAGATGACCATCAGGATGCTGGGCGGGATCAGGGCGGCCAGGGTTCCCGCGGCGGCTATGCAGCCCGAACTCAGGCGCACGTCGTAGCCGAAGCGGGTCATCTCCGGCATAGCCATCTTGGTGAACACGGCGGCGTTGACGATGGTGGATCCGGACGCGGCGCCGAAGGCCGCCGAGGACATGACGGTGGCCATCGCGAGCCCGCCCCGCAGGGTGCCGAGCCAGAGATAGGCGGTGCGGAACAGTTCAGTGACGATGCCGGCAGCGGTGGCGAAGGAGCCCATCAGGATGAATAGCGGGATCACTGCCAGGGTGAAGGAGTTGGTGGTGCTGAAGGGGATCGCGGCGAGCTGCGCGAAGGCCGCGTCCGGCCCCACCGTGAGAAAGATCCCGAGGAACCCGGACAGGCCCAGGGCGACGCCGATGTGCGCTCCCAAGGCGAGCCAGACGAGCAACTGCCCGATGACGATGTAGCCGGCCACCTCAGGGGTAAGCAAGGGCATGCGCGCGTCCTAGCTGACTTTCGCGGTGTCGGCCGGTGCGTGCGCCTGCGGAGGCCCTTCCCCGCGCCACATGCGTCCCAGGTCCGTAATGACGTCGAGCGCGAGCTGTACGACCAGCAGCGCAGTGCCGGCGGTCAGGAGGAAGCGTGCGGGATAGAGGGGAAAGCGGATGCTTCCCATGGTCGCCTCGCGCATCTCCCAGCTGTAGCTGAGCTCGCCGATGCTCTGCCAGCCGAGCAGCATGAAGAACACGAACGCGAGAAGGTGCGTGATCGCGTCCATGAGCGACTTGATGCGCGGGCTCATGTAGCCGTGCAGGAGTTCGACGCGGATGTGGCCGCGCTTTTCCTGGGTATAGGCGAGCGCGCCGAAGACGATGAGCACCATGGTGCTCTCGGTGATTTCGAGCGTTCCGGGCACCGGCCAGCCGAAGAAATTGGTCCCCGTCACGTCGGCGACGCAGATCAACATCGAGACCAACATGCCTACGGAGCCCAGCAGGACCATGCCCACCGCCAGGCGCTGCAGCTTCTCGCTAAGCCACTGCATGAATTTCCCTTCCGGCAGGGGAATCAGACAATGATCCGCGCCCGGTGGAACCGGGCGCGGGTTGCTACCTTACTGCGCGAGCAGCTGTCTCCAGCGCGCCACCACCTTCTTGGGCGTCTCCGCATCCCCGGTGGCCGCCGCGGTCGCCTTCTCCCACTCCCCGAGGAAATCCGGGGTCATGGAGCGCCACTTCTTGAGTTCGGCCGCCGGGAACGGGGTAAAGACCGCGCCCTGCGCCTTGAGGTTGGCCACCGCCTTTTGCTCGAAATCCCCGACCCACGCCAGGTATTCCGCCATGGTCTCGCGCGACTGGTCGAGGAAAATCTTCTGCACGTCCGCGGGCAGCCGGCTCCAGGTGCGCTTGCTGATGGTGATGTTGTGGCCGGTTATCGCCATCATCGGGCCGCAGTTGAACTTGGCGACTTCCTGCAGCTTGTACTGCTGGATGTTGCCCGCGTTGATGAACGAGTAGTCGAGGGTGCCGTGCTGCAGGGCCTCGTAGATCCCGGGCGGGGGCACGGTCACCGGCACCGCGGCGATGGCGGTGAAGGCCTTGGGGATGTCGGCGCCGAAGCTGCGCATCTTCTTGCCGCGCAGCTTGTCCACGCTGAGACAGTCCTCCGACTTGCCGGTCATGTAGTACTCGCCGAGCGGCTGCTGGAACAGCCACTGCGTCCCGATCTTATCGAACTCCTGCTTGTAGACCGGGAACTCTTCTATGACCTTGACCAGGAGCTCCATCGCCTGCTTGCTGGACTGGAACACGAAAGGGGTCTGGAACGCGCGCCAGTACCTGAGCTGGTCGGGGTTGTAACCCGGCGCGGTGGAGGTCATGTCGAGGGCGCCCTTGCCGACCAGCATCAGCAGTTCCGTGTCCTTGCCGAGTCCGCCCGCGAAGGTAATGGTGATCTTCACGCGCCCGTTGGTGCGCTTCTCGATCTTGCTCGCGAAATCCTTCTCCAGCTGGACGAACGGGCCGTCGGCGAGGTAGTGGCCCCACCGCAGTTGCATCGGGGCCTGCGCGAAGGCGGCGCCCGCCACTGCGAGGCTCAGAGCGCCTGCGAATGTGGACAACAGCAACGGAATTCGACGTTTCATTCCCATCCCCTTTTTCTTCGGATTTCCGTCCGACCGACGGAAAGGCGCATCTTCCGCTGCTCGCGCAAAATGTCAAGCTGTAAATGCCGATCAGCAATGCATGCTTGCGAGCTGGGGTGGTCCAACGGGGAAATGGCACAACCGAACCGTGCCACAATGCCTTCGCATATGTAGTTTCGGGTCGCGTTTCGCGCCCGCACGGCTCATGTACGCACGAGGAAGATAGCGATGAAGGTGTCCTGGTTCCACCGGTTTGGTGGTCCGGAAGTCTTGGTTTGCGAGGAGACTCGCAAACCAACGCCAGCGGCCGGCGAGGCGGTGATGCGAGTGCGGGCGGTAGGCATCAATCATGTGGATTTGGATGTCCGGGCCGGCACCTCGCGCATACCGCTGACCTTTCCGCATGTACTGGGACGGGAATTTGCCGGTGAAGTGGCCGCCATCGGGGGCGAGGCAAGCCCTCTGAAGGAGGGGGACCGCGCCTGGGTTTCATGCCGCGTACCCTGTGCTACCTGCGAGTTTTGTCTTAGTGGCCGAGATAACCTGTGCGAGCGGGGAGGCTATTTCGGCATGGATTTGCCCGGCGGCTACGCCGAGTTCGTGAAAGTCCCGATCTCCTCCTTGCAGCCTTTGCCACCGCAGGTCAGTTTTCAGGATGCCGCAGCAAGCCAAATCGCCTTCGGTACCGCCTGGCACGTACTCATCAATCGCGGGGGCCTTCGAGCAGGCAATACCGTCCTCATCCAGGCCGCAGGCTCCGGAATCGGGAGTGCCGCCATCCAGGTCGCCAGATTGGCGGGGGCCACCATTTTTGCCACCGCAAGCAATGAACAGAAGCTTCAGCGGGCCAAAGCGCTGGGTGCCCACCATCTCATCAACTACAGCACCGAAGAGAATTTCGCGCAGCGCGTCCTGGAGCTTACGAGCGGCAAGGGGGTGGACGTCATCATGGAGCACATCGGCGGCAACGTGTTCACCCGAAGCCTCGAATGCTTGAAGACAGATGGCGTGATCGTCACGGTGGGTGCGCACGCCGGCGAGGTGGTCCCCTTGGACATCATTCCGTTCTTCCGCCGGCAGCTTCGGCTTGTCGGATCAAAGAACGCCACGGTGACCGAGCTCAGGACAGTCATGGGTTTCGTGGCGGAGGGCAAGCTGAAGCCGGTAATCGATCGCGCCTTTGCGCTGGCTGACGCCGCGGAAGCCCACCGGGTCGTAGACTCCAGAGAAATTTTCGGCAAGATCCTCCTGCTTCCCTAACCGCGGCCAGAATGAGCGGTCAGGGAACCAGCACCAGTGTGCCGGTGGTTTGGCCGCTCTCCAGCAGCCGGTGGGCCTCGGCCGCTTGCGCCAACGGGAGAGCGCACGGCGCGGTGGGTCGCAGCTCGAGCACCTCCGGGCCGCCGAAGCGGCTGAGTGCGATCTCGCGGATCTTTTTCATATAGGCGGCTTGGCGCTGCCGTCGGAAGGTCCCTTGAGCTCGACGCCATTGCCTTCGGGATCCGTGAGGTATATCGACACGCTTGTTCCCTCTGCGCCGAACCGCGGCTTGGAGTCGCCGACCGAGACGCCGTGGCGCCTGAGGTGCTCTGCAATCTTCTCTTGGTCGAATGGATCGAGACGCAGGCACAGGTGGTCCATGTTGCGACCTTCCCTACCTGGAGCGGCGCCGCCGCGCATGCCGACCGGGCCATCGACCTCGACCAGATCGATCATCGAGGCGCCAACGCGCAGGTGGCTCATACCGAATTGCGGGCGGTAGACCACGTGCTCGGCACCGAGGACGTCGCAGTAGAAACGGCGCATCGTCTCGATGTCCTTGACGCGCAGGACGACATGGTCGATTCCTCGGATATGGATCATCGGCTGTAGAGATCTTATCCCGTTTAATTAAATGAAAAACTGCGCACGGCTTCGCACCACAATTTCACCATGACCTAACCTGCCGCAACGCGTAGCTCAGTGCCTTCAGATCGGGTGCTGACGCCAGGCCTTGCGCCGCCCGGGTGAGTGCGTCGACCGCTCCGGGCACAAGCGCGCGTGCCGCATTGGTGCGGAATTTCTCCATCACCCTTGTGGCGGCTGGCGGCCGCGTGTGATTGCCGTCGACGTCGTCAATGCGCACGCTTTGCGGGACACCCGACAAGGTGTCGCAGGTAATCACAGCTTCGAAGCGATCGGGGAAGCGGGCGTTCTCGAGCGGCACCCAGCGGATCCGATTCGCCAGACCGCGCACCTCCGCCGAGGCCGGCTGCTCAAACGTGCACAGATCCACTTTGCCCTCGACAAGGCGCGTCGCGACCACAATCGGCAGGCTCCAGCGCGCTGCGTGCCCGGTTGCGGGTTGGAGCGCGCGTTCCCAAGGCTCGCAGATGATGGACGCCGCGCCAGCGGGTACTTCGCAGACGATCGCCTTCACGTCGGCGGCACGCACGCCGCGGTCCGCGAGAATTCCTGCGGCTTCGATGAACGGGTGCAGGTAATGGCAGCACGGATAGAACTTGAACGCGGCGTCCGGCAGGTGCCACTTGCGCCCGATGTCCCCGAGGAGGACGCGAAGGCGCTCGGCCGCTCCCTCGTCATCAGCAAACTGGCGGAACAGCCCCCAGCGGCCTTCGAGCGAGGTTTCAGGCCCGCTCATGCCGGCGCGCGCGAGCATAGCCGCGAGCACGCCGGCGTGCGCAGCCCATCCTGAATGCAGCGACTTCACCGACGATCCGTTGCTGAGGAATTCCATCACGCCGGAAGACTGGCTGAGGGCGATGCCCAGGGCTGCGACGCTTTGGTCCTCCGTCAGACCAGCGAGATCCGCCGCTACCAAGGCGGCCGCGAGCGCGCCGGCGACCGAGGTGGCCTGAAAGCCTTGCGCGTGGAAGCCGCCCGGTGCCGCGAGTCCGAAGAGCGCAATTACCTCCCAGCCTCGAACATAGGAGCCAAGTAGCGCGGCTCCCGTCGCACCGCCCGCTTCGGCGACCGAGAGCGCAGCGGCGGCGATGACCGAACTGCCATGAATGATGGATGCGGTGTGCGTGTCGTCGAATTCGAGACTGTGCATCAACCCGCCGTTGACGAGAGCCGCATCCGCTGCTGCCGCGCCCGTCGCCATACCCAACGCCGTAGCAGGACCTCCGTTCGCGAGCTGCCGGCCAGTTTCCCGGTAGGCCTCGCCGACTGGCGAACCGGCCGCCGCGAGACCAACACCAAGCGCGTCGATGAAGTGCAGTACCGCCGCGTGTGCCACACTGTCCAGCAACGGCTCTCTAGCCGTGGCGCGCAGTGCTCGAACAAGTTCGCGCGCGAGTGTCAGGTTTTCCCCTTTACCACGGTCGCAACGATATCGCGCCACGATCGTGATAGCACTGCACCATCTCCTCGAATGATGGCCGAAAGCGCTTTCGGAGCCGCGGGGAAAACTCCGGCCGCATTGTCGGCGAGCTTCGAGAGCAAGGTGGGCTCGTCGAACGGCTGGTCGGCGCCGCCGCGGGGGCTCTCGACGACGGCGGACATCTCTTCGCCGTCCCGGAATTTCCACACCACGCGCGCGGGTCGGTC
>SHXK01000058.1 GCA_009693335.1 Betaproteobacteria bacterium
ATCTGGGCCGTGGTGGAGGTGGACTTGAGTCGGTATCAGGGCAAGGCCGAGAAAATCAACATTACGCTGCCGGCCCGCTTGCTCGCGCGGGTGGATGCCTACGCCCGCGCCCATGGCGAAACCCGCAGCGGGTTTCTGGCGCGCGCCGCCCAGCAGGTCATTGGGCACGGGGTGTAGTGCACTTATGCTTGGGCGACCGGCAGGTAAAGAGCGAAGCTCGGGCCGGTCGTCACTCATATGTCTAGCGCACCACTCCGCGCACCTGCGCCCTAACTACTGCCCAGCGTCAACTATCCTGAGCGGTGCGATCAAGCGGCTTTTGCCAAAGCGCTCATGGCCCCGGCCAAACCGAACGCAGCCCTTAAGCGCGCGATCAAGCGTCGGCGTCAATTGCTCGTTGCAGAATGAATCCAGCGTCGTTTCGCGTTCATGCTCTGACGCAGACACAGGATCGCCGCACTTTTTGCAGCGGCTCAGCCCCCCTCGACCGCTACTTTCAGACGCAGATCACGCAGGACATCAAGCGCCGCGTGACGGCTTGCTTTGTGGCCACCACGCAAACGGGCAGAATCGCCGGCTTCTACACCCTGGCGGCAGCCAGCGTCTTGCTCACAGACTTGCCTGCGTCTGTGGCCAAAAAACTGCCGCGTTATCCGAGCGTGCCAAGCGTGCGCATGGGCCGCTTGGCGATAGACCTCGAATTCAAAGGCCAAGGACTGGGCGCAGCGATGCTGGCTGACGCCCTCTTGCGCGCTGCCCACGCCGAGATCGCCGCCTTGGCACTTTTGGGTGATGCCAAGGACGCGTCGGCCGCAGACTTTTACAAACACCACAGATTTGCAGCGCTGCCAGACCAGCCACGAACCCTCTTCATAGCGCTTGCACCCGTTCAATCCCTTTGATTTTTTACATTCAAGACGATCAACAAACCCGACTCCATCGCGCGAAAATAAGCGCATCGCGGTGAGATGGTCTAGCCCCTGGGTGGCGGCGGCCAAGAGGCTGAAAGTACTGAAGAGATGTAACCACCGGCAGATTTGTCATTTTTCTCCGTGATAAAATTCGCCGCCTTGGCCACCCGATCACTCAGCGAATCGGCGTCCCGCACGCAGCTCGGCCGCCTGCAGGTCCGCATCTCTTCCTTTGTCGCGCTAACCAAGCCGCGCGTGGTCTCGCTGATCGTCTTTACCGCGGTGATCGGCATGCTGCTGTCCACCCCCGGCATGGTGCCGCTGCAGATCCTGCTGGCCGCGACCCTCGGCATCGCCTTGGTGGCCGGCGCTGCGGCCGCGGTCAACTGCCTGGTCGAGCAGAAAATTGATGCGCGCATGCAGCGCACCAGTTGGCGGCCGCTGCCGCGCGGCGAATTGACGCGGTTGGAGACGGTGCTGTTCGCCGGCGCCGTCGGCGGTTTCGGCCTCTGGCTCCTGGTGCATTACGTGAACGCGCTCACAATGTGGCTGACGCTGGCCACCTTCGTTGGCTACGCGGTCATTTACACGATGATCTTGAAACCCCTTACGCCGCAGAACATCGTCATCGGCGGTGCTTCCGGGGCGATGCCGCCGGTGCTGGGCTGGGCTGCGGTCACCGGTGAGGTGACGACTGAGGCAATGTTGTTGTTCCTGATTATCTTCGCCTGGACGCCACCGCACTTCTGGGCGCTCGCGCTCTACCGCACCGAGGACTATGCCAAGGCTGGCGTACCGATGTTGCCGGTGACGCACGGCAAGGACTACACCCGCTTGCAGGTGCTGCTCTATACCCTGATCCTGTTCGCTGTTTCGCTGCTGCCCTACGCGGTGCGCATGAACGGCTGGCTTTACCTGGCGGCGGCGGTGGTGCTGGGCCTCGTTTACATCGGCTACGCGGTGCGCATCTACGTTGCCTACAGCGATCGCCTCGCGCGCAGCTGTTTCCGCTACTCCATCGTCTATCTGTCGGCGTTGTTCGCGGCGCTGCTCATTGACCACTATCTGGCGCTCTAGCGCCCGGCTGCTCGCGGCAGCGCTGGTCTCGGTGCTCGCTGCGTGCAGCCCGGAGGCGCCGAAATTCCGCAGCACCGACATTTCCGGCGCGGCCTTTGGCAAGGAACTCGCGCTCACCGGGCACGACGGCAAGCCGCGAACCCTGGCCGATTTTCGCGGCAAGCTGGTGGTGCTGTCCTTCGGCTTCACCCATTGCCCCGACATTTGCCCGACCACGCTCGCCGAGCTGGCTGCGGTGCTGAAAAAACTCGGGCCCGACGCGGCGCGCGTGCAGGTGCTGTTCGTCACGGTGGATCCGGAGCGCGATACGCCCGAGGTGCTGGCCAAATACGTGCCAGCTTTCGACCCCGGATTCCTCGGTTTGTCGGGCGATGCCGCAGCGACGCAGCGCGTGGCCAAGGAATTCAAGATTTTCTACGAGAAGCAGCCCGGCGTTGCGCCGGGCGCCTACAGCGTGGATCACAGCGGCCAGAGCTTCGTACTCGACGCCAAGGGGCAACTGCGCCTCTTCACGCGCCACGACCGGATCGCGGCGGACCTGGCCGACGATTTGCGCACCTTGCTGCGGACCGGGGGCTGAAAGGCGGGTAGCTGTGCGGCTCGCCTGGCTGGTTTAAAAAATCAGGCGGCAGCAGGCATCGGGAGTGCGCGCTGCGGCGCGCCCTGCGCCTGGATTATTTTCTTCATTTTCTCGAACGCTTTCATTTCCAACTGGCGGATGCGTTCGGCCGAGACTTTGAATTCGGCGGCCAGGTCGTGCAAGGTGGCGGTGCCCTTTTCCTTCAGCCAGCGCGCTTCGACGATGCGCCGGCTGCGCAGATCGAGCGCCGCCAGCGCGGTGTGCAGGTCCGCCGACTCGATTTTCCGATCTTGCGCGGCTTGCAGCGCGCGCGAGGGCTCAGCGTCGGGGTCGGCGGCCAGATAGTGCACCGGCGCGTAAGCGGCGTCTTCGTCCTCGTCATCGGCTTCGAAAGCGACCTCGCGTCCAGCCAGACGGATTTCCATCTCGCTGACTTCCTTGGGCTTGACTTTCAGCGTCTTGGCAACCTGCCTGATTTCTTCACTGGTGAGCGGGGCGAGTCCTTGCTTCATGGAGCGCAAATTGAAGAACAATTTGCGCTGCGCCTTGGTGGTGGCGATCTTGACCAGCCGCCAGTTGCGCAGGATGTGCTCGTGGATCTCGGCCTTGATCCAGTGGATGGCGAAAGAGACCAGGCGTACGCCGCGCTGAGGGTCGAAGCGCCGCACCGCCTTCATCAGGCCGATGTTGCCTTCTTGGATGAGATCGGCATGGGGCAGGCCGTAGCCCAAGTAGCCGCGTGCGATCGACACCACCAGGCGCAGGTGCGACAGCACCAGTGCGCGCGCCGCCTCGAGATCATTGTTTTCGCGCCACCGCAGCGCGAGCGCTCGCTCGCCCTCCGCCGTGAGCATCGGGATGCGGCCCACCGCCTGGATGTAGGCTTCGATGCTGCCGGCAGATATCGGGGCCGGAAGCGTCATTGGCAGCGACAATGCGGTCTGCATGGCTGTGATCTCCTTGGCCGAAAATTTTAGCACTCCTATGATTAGAGTGCCAATTTCTGTCCAGGGTGGACACCAGAGTTTCCTCTAGACCGTCTATTTAAGCTCTATTTCAAGTAAGTATCTACTTACTGATAGATAGGCCCCAGCCCAACCTAACCCAGCGGAGAACAGCACAATGGTTAGCGCATCCCCCAGGTTGAGAAACATCAACCGAAAGCTCGAACCGTAGCTCACGGCCAGTTCCGCGACCCCGAGGTTAAGGGCGGCCAAGCTGCCCCAAACGATCGCCAGGGCGAGCGCGCCCCCGGCCAGGCCCTGGAGCGCACCCAGATAAAAGAACGGCCGTCGTATGAACGCGTCGGTGGCGCCGATCAGCTTGGAGATCTCGATTTCGGCGCGCTGGGTGAGGATCTGCAGCCGGATGGTATTGAAGGTGATGGCGACCAGGCCAGAGGCGAGCAATGCGGCGAGCAAGGCAATGGCGAGCCGCGCCGTGCCTGCGAGCGCGCCCAGCCGTTGCGCCCAGGCCGCATCCACCTGCACTTGCGCCACCCCTGGCAGCGCGCGCAGTTCCTTGGCCAGCGCCTCGAGCGCCGTCGCGTCCGCGACTTGAGGCCGAACCACAAACGCGTCCGGCAGCGGATTGCGGTTTAGCGCGGCGACCACTTCGGCGAGGCCTTCGGTCGCCTGCAATTCCTTGAGCGCCTGTTCACGCGACACAAAACGCACGGCGCTCACACGCGCATCACTTTTCAGCCGCGCCCCCAGTGCATCGGCTTCCATCCGTCCGGTCTCGAGGTGCAGGTACAGCGACCATTGCGGCTCTAGGGACGCGCCTTGCGTCACCTGGCGCAGGCTGGAGAGCAGCGCGTAGCCACCAGCGGGAAGCGATAGCGCGATGCCGATCACCAGCGCATTCAGCAACGCGGCGGATTTCTGCGCGACCAGCTTGCCGAACGCGCCCGCGAGCGCCTGACGGTGCTGGCGCAGCCAGGTTTTCAGACCTGCCTCCTCATTCGACGATGCCGCCCTTGGCCAGGCGCAGCACCCGCTTGGCGAAGCGCCCGATGAGCGCTTCGTCGTGCGTGGCGACCAGCACGGTGACGCCGACTTGGTTGAAGGCGACGAAAATATCGAGGATCGCCGCGGCTGACTCGGCATCCAGGTTGGCCGTGGGCTCGTCCGCGATCAGCACCGAGGGTCGGTTCACGACCGCGCGCGCAATGGCGAGCCGCTGCTGCTCGCCGCCCGAGAGCTGGATCGGCTTGGCTTTCTGACGCGCGAGCAAGCCCACCTTTTCAAGCGCCGCGCGCGCGCGGCGCGCCGCTTCGCGTCCGCTGAGTTCACTGAAAGAGAGCGGCAGCATCACGTTGTCGTAGGCGCTGCGGTCGTAGAGCAGCTTTTGGTCCTGGAACACCAGACCCAAATTGCGCCGCAAGTAGGGCAGGGCGCTGCGTTTGAGGGCGCCAACATTCTGGCCGTTGACCAGGATCACCCCGCTGCTAGGCCGTTCGATGGCGGGAATCAGCTTTAGCAGCGTGGATTTGCCGGCGCCAGAATGCCCGGCAACGAAGACGAATTGGCCCGGCTCGATGGTGAAGGAAACGCCCTTTAGCCCTTCCTGGCCGCCGGGGTAGCGTTTGAAGACGCTGGAGAAGCTAATCAAGCAAGGCCGCCACGAAATCGCTGGCGACGAAAGGCTGCAGGTCATCGATGCCTTCGCCCACGCCGATGAAGAGCAGGGGGATGGGTTTGTCTCTGGCGATGCCAAGAATGACTCCGCCTTTCGCGCTGCCATCCAGTTTGGTGAGGATCAGACCCGTCAGACCCAGTGCTTGGTCGAAGGCTTGCACCTGCGCGATGGCGTTCTGCCCGTTACCTCCGTCGAGCACCAGCAGCGTCTCGTGCGGCGCGCCGGGCATTGCTTTGGCGAGCACGCGCTTGACCTTCCGGATCTCTTCCATCAGGTGCAGCTGTGTCGGCAGCCGGCCGGCGGTATCGGCGATCAGCACATCCGCGCCGCGCGCTTTTGCCGCGCCGAGGGCGTCGAACATCACCGCGCCCGGATCGCCGCCCTGTTGTCCGATCACCGTGACGCCGTTGCGCTCGCCCCAGACCGCCAGTTGTTGCCGCGCTGCGGCGCGAAACGTATCACCGGCGGCCAGCATCACCGTCAAGCCACGGCCCTGAAACCATTTCGCCAGCTTGCCGATCGAGGTGGTCTTGCCCGAGCCGTTGACGCCCGCAACCACGATCACCCAGGGTTTGTCGGCCTCGGGTTCGAGACTGCGTTCCAGTGGCCTCAGGCGCTCGATGAGCACCGCTTTGAGCGCCGCCTTGAGCGCGGCGCCATCCTCGAGGCGTTCTTTGCGGACGCGCTCGCGCAGATCCTCCAGCAGTGCTTGCGTCGCTGCGACGCCGCAGTCGGCCGACAGCAGCGCGGTTTCCAGTTCGTCGAACAGCGCCTGGTCGATTTTGTGGCGACCGAGCAGCGCGCCTAAGCCACCACCAGGCGCACCACCCAGCGCGTTGCCCAGCGCTACGCGCGTGCGCGCTAGCCCCGCCTTGAGGCGCGCCGCCCAGGAAGTCGCTGCTAACATGGATGCGTGAATTCTAGCAAAGACACTCGCGGCGCTCGCGGTAGCAAGGGCGCTTCGGGCGCTCGCGGCGCGATGGGCAGGGTGCGGGTGATTGGCGGCAAGTATCGCGGTCGCCGGATCGGCGTGCCGGCGCGTGCTGGACTGCGCCCGACCCCCGACCGGGTGCGCGAAACGCTGTTCAACTGGCTCGGCCAGGACCTAAGCGGACTCAGCTGCCTGGATCTCTACGCCGGCAGCGGGGCGCTCGGTTTCGAGGCCGCGTCGCGCGGCGCGGCGCGGGTAGTGCTGGTGGAGAAAGACCACGTCGCGGTGGCGGAACTCGAGCGCAGCCGCGCCGCGCTCGACGCGGACGAGGTCACGATCGTCTGCGCCAACGCCGCGGACTACCTGGCGCGTGACCACCAGCGTTCCGGTGCTGGTCCTCACGAGCGCTCCGGCGCTCGTCCTTCACAGCGTTTCGACGTGGTTTTCCTCGATCCGCCGTTCAGGCAGAATGCGCTGCCGGCGATACTCAACAGTCTTGCGTCGCACCTGCAGCCGGGTGCGCGCATCTATGTCGAGTCGGAAGCGCCGGTCGAAGCAGCTGCGCCGTGGGTGGAGCTGAAGCGCGCCAAGGCCGGGCAAGTGAGTTATCAACTATTGCTGTGGGATGAGCGGATTTCAACGAGGAGCGGCCATGATCAAAGCGGTATATCCGGGAACGTTTGATCCGCTCACGCGCGGGCACGAAGATCTGGTGCGGCGCGCGAGCAAGCTGTTCGATTACCTGGTCCTGGGTGTTGCCGACAGCGGCGCCAAGCGCACCTTCTTCAGTTTGCAGGAGCGCATAGACATCGCGCGCGAAGTTCTCGCCGACGTCAAGAACCTGAAGGTGGTCGGTTTCAAGGGCCTGCTGACCGAGTTCGTGCGCCAGCAGGACGCGCGCGTGGTGCTGCGCGGCCTGCGTGCGGTGGCCGATTTCGAGTACGAATTTCAGCTCGCGGGCATGAACCGGGCGCTCAATTCTGACTTCGAAACTGTGTTTCTCACCCCGGGCGAGCAGTACATGTTCATTTCGGGGACGCTGGTGCGCGAGATCGCGACCCTGGGTGGCGATGTGTCGAAATTTGTCGATCCGCTGGTGAACGCGAAACTCGCGGCCAAGGTGAAAGCGCAGGGAAGTTAGGCGGAGGTTCCGCAGGAGGGGCGGCGCGGTCGCCTTTTCATTTCTGGCAACCTGGGCAGTAGTAGGTCGCCCGTTGTCCCTGCACGATGCGGCGGATCTGCGCGTCGCAACGTCGGCAATCCTGTCCTTCGCGGTCGTAGACCCAGGCGCGGTGCTGAAAGCAGCCTTGCGCACCGTCGCTGCCGACGTAATCTCTCAGCGACGAGCCGCCGGCCCGGATCGCGGTGCGTAGCGTGTCCTTGAGCGCACGCGCCAAGCGCGCACTGCGTTCGGCTGACAAGCGGCTGGCGGGTGTGCGCGGATGGATGGCGGCCAGGAACAGGCTCTCGGAGGCGTAGATGTTGCCGACGCCGACGATGTGCCGTCCGTCCATCAGGAATGGCTTGATCGGGCTGCGACGCGCGCGTGTGAGCGCGTGCAGGCGCCGGCCATTGAACGCGCGCGACAGCGGTTCGATGCCCAGATGGCGGAGTAGCGGATGTGCCTCGGGCGCTTGTGTGGTCCAGAGCACCGCGCCAAACCGGCGCGGGTCGCGCAGGCGCAGCAGTTGCTTGCCTATGCCGAGATCGAAATGGTCATGCTTGCCGGGGGGCGCTCCGGCGGCGACCAGACGCAGACTGCCCGACATGCCGAGGTGCACGATGAGATGGCCATCGCTGCAATCGAGCAGCAGGTATTTTCCGCGCCGGGTGACCGCGCGCACCAGGCGCCCGGCAAGCGTGTGCACCGCCTCCGGTATGCGCCAGCGCAGCCGGGGCTCGCGCACGGTGACTGAGGCTATCTTTTTGCCGACCAGATGGGGCGCAATGCCCCGGCGGGTGACTTCGACTTCGGGGAGTTCGGGCATTGCCGCAGCTTATGTGCAGGTTATTCGCAGGCTGGATGAGGGCGTGAGGTTAGTTCGCACGCGTGGTTCGCGGCGTGGTTCGCGAGCATGGCCCGCATGTTACCCTGTGCACAGCACTTAATTTACCTACACTGACCGACCCATGTTCGCACTCTCACGCCGGCTTGCCGCGCTCGCTGCAACGCTTCTGGTCGCGGGTTTTCTGACTGGCGGAGTTGAGGCCCAGCAGCCGACCGAGGAAGCCGACGACGATGACCATGCGCTGCCCGAGGCGGCGCCTGCAGGCAAACCTCCCGCGAACCTGCCGCTGCAGGATCTCTCGGCGCAAATGCTCTACGATTTCCTGCTCGGCGAAATCGCCGTGCAGCGCGGCAGTCCCGGCTTGGCGGCGCAGACCTTCCTCGATCTAGCCAAGCGCACCCGCGACCCGCGTATCGCGCGGCGCGCCGTCGAGATCGCGAATTCCGCGCGCCTGCCGGTGCTCGCGCTGGAGTCGGCGCGCCTCTGGCACGAAACCGATCCCACTTCGGCGCAGGCGCTGCAGACCGTCACCGTTCTGCTGGTGGGCGCCAAGCGCGTGGACGAGGTCGAGCCCTATCTCGCCAAGCTGTTCGCGACCGACGCCAACGCCGCGGCCAACGGTTTCATGCAACTCGGGCGGCTGCTGGCGACCAACGCCGATCCGGCGACGAATCTGCGCCTGGTGCGCAAGCTTGCCGAGCGCTATCCGCAGCTACCGCAGGCGCATCTGGCGCTGTCGCAGGCGGCGGCTGCCGCTAACGACGAGCCGCTGGCGCTGGCCGAGGTACGCAGTGCGGCGAGGCTGCGCCCGGATTGGGAGAACGCGGCGCTTTACGAAGCGCAGTTGCTGCAGAGGCGTTCGCCTGCGGAAGCCGCCAAGCGGCTTGCCGCGTTCCTGGATAAGTATCCGGATTCACGCGAGGTGCGCCTCAGCTATGCACGCATGCTGATACTAGACAAGCGCTATCCGGAGGCGCGCGCGGAATTCGAGTCCATCGTCAAACGCTTCCCAAAAGATACCGAAGCCCTCTACTCGGTCGGCTTGCTCGCTTTCCAGGTCAAGGAGTACGCAGTCGCCGAAGCCAACCTGAAGCGGCTGCTCGAGCTGGGCTTCCGCGATGCGAATTCGGTACGCTACACGCTCGGCCAGATCGCCGAAGAGCAAAAGGACTGGCCGCGCGCGATCGAGTGGTACCAGGCGATCCAGCGCGGCGAACAGGCGCTGCCGGCGCGTATGCGCACGGCCAACGCCATCGCCAAGCAGGGCAAGCTGGAAGAAGCGCGCGCCTACCTGCGCGGCATCAGCGTGCAGAACGAATCGCAGCGCGCGCAGTTGCTGGTGGCCGAAGCGGTGTTGCTGCGCGAGGCGAACCTGCACCGCGAGGCTTTCGAGCTGCTCGGCCAGGCGCTGGTCAAGAGCCCCGACCAGCCCGAGCTGCTGTACGACCATGCACTGACCGCGGAGAAACTCGATCGCTTCGACGTGCTCGAGTCCAGCCTGAAGCGGCTGATCCAGTTAAAGCCCGATCATGCGCATGCCTACAACGCGCTCGGTTATTCGTTTGCCGAGCGCAACGTGCGTCTGCCCGAGGCGAAGCAACTGATCGAGAAAGCGCTCGAGTTCGCGCCCGCGGATTTTTTCATCATCGATTCGCTGGGTTGGGTGCTGTACCGCATGGGCGACCTGAAAGGCGCCGCGCGCGAGCTGCGGCGCGCCTGGGAAGGCCGTCCCGACGGCGAAATCGGCGCGCACTTGGGCGAAGTGCTGTGGGCGCTCGGCCAGCATGATGAGGCGCGCCGCATCTGGCAGGAGGCGTTGAAAGTGAGCCCCGAGAACGAGTCGCTGCAAAAAACGCTCAAGCGTTTTAAGCCGTGATGCCGGCGCGTTTCTAGTCTTGACCCTGAAGTGTTTTAACCCCTGGCGCCGTGCGTAATTTCTGCGCCGCCGCCGTAGCGCTGTTGTTGCTCGCGGCCTGCGCCATGCCGGGGTTCCTGCTGCCGGCCAGCGACCTCGAATTTTCGCTCTCGGCCCGCATCGCGATCCGCTATGGCGATGAGGCCGCTAGCGGCAACCTCGCCTGGCGCCATGGCGTGCGCAGCGACGAGTTGCTGCTGACTTCGCCGCTCGGGCAGGGCATGGCGCGCATCACGCGGCTTGGCGACGAAATCACGCTGGTGGCACAAGACGGGCGCGAGTCCCGCGCTACCAACGCCGAATCGCTCACCGAGCAGGTGCTCGGCTTTCGCTTGCCGCTGCTGGGTCTCGCGGATTGGGTGCGCGGCCGTGCGGCATCGCAGCCGACACCCGCGCCGACACGGGAACGCAGGGACGCGGTGGGGCGTCTCGCCGAACTCGAGCAGTCGGGCTGGAAGATCCGCTATCTGGAGTACGCCGGCGCGCTGCCTTCCCGTCTGATGCTCAGCTACCCGGGCGTGGAGTTGAGCCTGGCGATTGCGCAGTGGCAATGAGTGTGCCCCTGCAATGGTTTCCGGCGCCCGGAAAGCTGAACCTGTTCCTGCACGTGCTGGGACGCCGTGCTGACGGCATGCACGAGCTGCAGACCGTGTTTCGCCTGATCGACCGTGGCGACCGCGTTGGCATCCGGGTGCGCGACGACGCCGAAGTGCGCTTTAGCGGCGTCTTCGGGGACGACAATCTTTGCGTGCGCGCCGCGCGTTTGCTGCAAGCCGCAGGGGGCGCCACGAAGGGCGCCGATATCGAGCTTGAGAAACAGCTGCCGGTGGGTGGCGGACTGGGTGGCGGCTCTTCGGATGCGGCGACGGTGCTGTTGGTTCTGAATCGGTTCTGGAATTTGAATTTGAAAAGAGAACAACTGATGGCGCTCGGCCTGCGTTTAGGCGCCGACGTGCCGGGGTTTCTGTACGGTCGCAGTGCGCTGGGCGAGGGCGTCGGAGAGCGCTTGGA
Organism: Betaproteobacteria bacterium; assembly: GCA_009693335.1. Lineage (GTDB taxonomy): Bacteria > Pseudomonadota > Gammaproteobacteria > Burkholderiales > SG8-39 > RBG-16-66-20. The sequence goes on from SHXK01000058.1 coordinate 11,075, forward strand.
AGCGCTCCCGTTGGGGCCTGCCTGGTACCTGGTGTTGACGCCCCAAGTCTCGGTTTCGACAAAAGAAATCTTCTCCGATGCTGCGTTGACACGCGATACGAAAACACTCAAAATACCGCCCTTTTTGTCGGGGCAAGGCTGCAATGATCTGGAGCCGGTGGCGGTGCGCCGATATCCCGCCATCGGGCAGCATCTGGCGTGGCTGAGAAAACGCAGTCCGCAGGCGCGCATGACGGGTTCCGGCGCTTGCGTATTTGCGGAATTTCCAAGGCAAGAAGATGCGCTCGCGCTGCAGCATGCGTTACCGGCAACGATGCGAGGTTTTGTCGCTGGGGGGCTAGAGTGTCACCCTTTGCACGAATGGGCTTAGTTTCACTGATGATTTTGAAAAGGGGACCGGGGGTTTGCCCCCGTAAACTACTGGGGCGTCGCCAAGCTGGTCTAAGGCACCGGATTTTGATTCCGGCATTCCTAGGTTCGAATCCTAGCGCCCCAGCCATTACTCAACTATGAATCCGCTCACTCCTAACGTCTCTATGGATCGCCTGATGGTGTTCGCCGGCAACGCCAACCCGCGTTTGGCGCAGGAGGTGGTCAAGCACCTCAACATGTCGCTAGGGCGCGCGGTGGTGGACAAGTTCTCCGATGGCGAAGTGATGGTCGAGATCATGGAGAACGTGCGCGGCAAGGACGTGTTCGTGCTGCAGTCAACCTGCCAGCCGACCAACGACAACCTGATGGAGCTGATGGTGATGGTCGATGCGCTGAGGCGTTCATCGGCCGCCCGGGTGTCAGCGGCGCTGCCTTACTTCGGCTACGCGCGCCAGGACCGGCGCCCACGTTCGGCGCGGGTCGGGATCAGCGCCAAGGTGGTGGCGAACATGCTCACCTCGGTGGGTGTCTCGCGGGTGCTTACCATGGACCTGCACGCCGATCAGATTCAGGGTTTTTTCGATGTGCCGGTGGACAACATCTACGCCGCGCCGGTGCTGCTGGGCGATGTTTGGAAGCAGGGCTACGACAATTTGATCGTGGTCTCACCCGACGTGGGCGGCGTGGTGCGCGCACGGGCGCTCGCCAAGCGCCTGGAGTCGGACCTCGCCATCATCGACAAGCGGCGGCCGCGCGCCAATGTCTCGGAAGTCATGAACGTGATCGGTGAGGTCAAGGGCCGCAGCTGCGTGATCATGGATGACATGGTGGATACCGCCGGTACGCTATGCAAAGCGGCCGAGGTGCTCAAAGCCGAGGGTGCGACGAAAGTTGTCGCCTACTGTACGCACGCAGTGCTCTCGGGCAACGCGGTGGCGCGCATCGCCGAATCCGACATCGACGAGCTGGTGGTCACCGACACGATACCGCTGCGCGAAGATGCGCTCGCCTGCAGGAAAATCCGCAGTTTGTCGGTAGCCGGCCTGCTCGCGGAAACGATACTCAGGATCTTCACCGAAGAATCGGTGAGTTCGCTGTTCATTGAATGAAGGATCGGGAGACTGGTCTCCCGATTGCCGATGATTTTTCAACCCCGCCGGGTTCTGGTCGCGGAACTGGTGACTACTGAAGGAGTATTGCGATGAAAATAGAAATCAATGCGCGCAAGCGCGAGGCGCAAGGGACGGGTGCGAGCCGCCGTCTCCGCCGCGCGGGCAACGTCCCGGGCATCGTCTATGGCGGCGACCAGGAGGCGGTGACGATCGAGCTGAACCACAAAGAGCTCTTACAGCAGCTGAGCACCGAGGCTTTCCACGCTTCGATCCTGACGCTCAAGCTCGATGGCGCCGCGCAAGACGTGCTGCTGCGCGCCTTCAACATGCATCCCTGGAGGGGGCATGTGCAGCATATCGACTTCCAGCGCGTCGCCAAGAACAAGAAAATCCACATGAAAGTGCCACTGCACTTCGTCAACGCGGAGATTTCGCCGGGTGTGAAGGAGCAGGGCGGCATCCCGAATCACGTCCTCAACGAACTCGACATCACCTGTTTGCCGGACGATTTGCCGGGCTTCATCCAGGTTGACATGGCCCACCTCACCATCGGCCATTCAGTGCACGTCAAGGACCTGGTGCTGCCCAAGGGCGTCGAAGCGGTTCTGCATCGCGGTGAAAACCCGGTGGTGGCGACCGTCATCCAGCCGGCGCTGGTCACCGAAGAGGAAACCACGGCGGCTGAAGTCGTAGCGGCGGGGGATGTCCCCACCAGCGAGCAGGCCGCGCCCGACAAGGCGGCGGATGCGGCGGCCGGCGGCGACAAGGCCGCTGCCAAGGACGGCGACAAAGCCGATAAGAAAGAGAAGAAGTAAGCCTTGTCCGACGCCATCCGTCCCGCTGCTATCCGGCTCATCGTCGGCCTGGGAAATCCGGGCAAGGAGTACGAACGCACTCGTCACAACGCCGGTTTCTGGCTGTTGGAGCGGTTCGCCGTGCAAGCGGGGGTGGCGTTGCGCAAGGAAAACAAG
>SHXK01000059.1 GCA_009693335.1 Betaproteobacteria bacterium
AGGCCGAGCTGAAGGAAGCCTACGAGAAGCGCGCCGGCCAACTGGCGGTCGCGGAGCAGCGGCGCGCGAGCCATATCCTGGTGCAGACCAGGGAAGAGGCTGAAAAGATCGCTGCCGCGGCGCGCCAGACGCCACAGCGCTTCGCCGAATTGGCGAAGAAGCATTCGCAGGATCCTGGTTCGGCCGACAATGGCGGCGACCTGGGCCTGAATGCCAGAGGCGCCTTGGCCGCGAAGAGTCTGGAAGATGCGATTTTTAAGCTCAAGATCGGCGAAATCAGCGATCCCGTCCAATCTGATTTCGGTTTCCATGTCCTGCGACTGAGCGGGATACAGGCCAGCAAGGTCGCATCCTTCGACGAGTTGAAGAAGGATCTGCTCATCGAGGTCGCGAAACTAAAGGGAGCAAAGAAGTTCGCCCAAATCGCCGACGCTTTCAATAACCTGGTCTACGACCAATCCGACAGCCTGAAGCCCGCGGCCGAGCGCTACCAGCTGCAACTGGCCACCAGCGGCTGGATGGTGCGCCAGCCTACTCCCGAGCAGGGGCTACTCGCCCACCCCAAGCTGCTCGCCGCGCTGTTCTCAGCAGATTCGATCCAGCAACGACGCAATACCGATGCGGTGGAAGTTATGCCGGCTGTGCTGGTCGCGGCGCGAGTGGCCGAGCACCAGGCCGAGTCGCAGCGTCCGCTGGAGGAGGTCAAAGCCGAGGTCGAACGCAAGCTGCTACGGCGCCAAACGGCGGTGCTGGCGCACAAGGCGGGCGAGGAGAAGCTGGCGCTGCTTGCCAAGGGGGGCGATGCGGGCCTGCAATGGGGCGCGCCCAAGACCTTGTCGCGGAGCGACACGCAGGGACTGCCGTTGCCCGCGCTGCGCAAAGTCATGATGGCGGATGTGGCCACGCTGCCGGCGCATGCGGGCCTGGAAGCTGGCGACAGGGGTTACGCGATTTACCGCGTCTCCAAAGTCATTGCGGGTGAAATCAAGGCCGGCGCGCAGAGCGCCGAAGAATTAACCATGATCAACCGTCAAGCGGGCGCCGAGCAGTTGGAGGCTTACGTCGCCAGCCTGCGCGTGCGCGCCAAAGTGGAGATCAACCGGGTTAACCTGGAGAAGAAATAGCGCTCAGGTCGTGCCCTTGTCCTCGGCGATAGTAACCGACACCACGTTGAAGCCGCCGTCCACGTAAAGATTGCTTGCGGTGATGCCCGCCGCCAGGTCGGAGAGCAGGAACGCCGCCGTATTGCCTACATCGTCGATGCTCACGTTGCGCCGCAGAGGGGCGAACGTTTCGACGTGTTTGAGGATCTTGCTAAAGCCGTCGATACCAGCAGCAGCGAGCGTCTTGATAGGACCTGCCGAAATCGCATTCACCCGGATGCCTTTCGGTCCGAGGTTCGCCGCCAGGTAGCGCACCGAGGCCTCCAGGCTTGCCTTGGCGAGTCCCATGGTGTTGTAGTGGGGGATCTGGCGCTCTCCGCCCAGATAGGTGAGGGTGAGGAGCGAGCCGGCGCGCCCTTGCATCAACGGTAGCGCCGCCTTGGCAAGCGCCGGGAAACTGTAGGCCGAGATGTCGTGCGCTTCGCGGAATGCTTCGCGTGTCAGACCATCGAGTAGCTCGCCAGAAATGGCTTCCCGCTGGGCGAACGCGATCGCATGCACCAGGCCGTCGAGCCCGTCCCAACGCTTGCCTAAAAGGTCGAACAGGTCGGTGATCTGATCGTCACTCGCCACGTCGCAGGGCAGCACGATATCGGAGTCGAATTCGCGCGCCAGGCCGGTGACGCGATCCTTGAAGCGCTCGCCGACGTAGGTGAAGGCCAGCTCGGCGCCTTCGCGGCGCGCGGCTTTCGCGATGCCGTAAGCAATGGAGCGGTTGCTGAGCAGCCCGGTGACGAGAATTTTTTTTGCAGAAAGGAATCCCATCCGGGCATTATACTTTCTGCCATGCGTGCGCTGCTGTTCTTGTCGTTCCTGCTGACGGGTTGTGGGGAAGTCTGGAACGACCCCTATCCAGTGGCCGACCGTGGACGCAACGTCATGTACTCGGCGTTCACCGAGCGCCCGAAACACCTGGACCCCGCGCAGTCATATACCGAGGATGAGGCGCGGTTCACGCAACAGGTCTACGAACCTCCCCTCCAGTACCACTACCTGAAGCGTCCCTACGAACTGATCCCGCTTACGGCGCAGGAGGTGCCCAAGGCGCTCGAGCTCGAAGGCGGCAAGTACACGCAGTACACCATCCGCATCCGACCAGGCATCCACTATCAGCCGCATCCGGGGTTTGTTGCCGCGAATCTCGATCTGGAAAGAAAAATAACCGACCGGCTACGCAGCCCCTACGATCTTCCTCTGGGGACGCGCGAGCTCACCGCGGATGACTACATCTACCAGATCAAGCGACTGGCGCATCCACGGCTGCATTCGCCGATTTTCGGCCTGATGTCCGAGTACATCGTCGGGCTGAAGGAATACGCCGCACGACTGCAGCAGGCGGAGAAACCTGGACGCTGGCTGGACCTGCGCGATCATCCGCTCGAAGGCGTGGAGCGGCTGGACGCGCATACCTACCGCGTGAAGCTGAAAGGACGCTACCCGCAGTTCGCCTACTGGCTGGCGATGCCGTTCTTCGCCCCGGTGCCCTGGGAAGCGGAGAAATTCTTCCAGCAAGTGGGCATGGCCGAGAAGAACTTCACGCTGGACTGGTGGCCGGTCGGCACCGGCGCCTACATGCTGACAGAGAACGACCCCAACGCGCGCATGCGGCTCGACCGCAATCCAAATTTCCGGGGCGAGCCGTATCCGCTCGTAGGCGAGGCGGGCGATGCCGCCAGCGGTTTGCTCGCCGATGCGGGCAAGACCATGCCCTTCATAGACCGCGTGGTTTTCTCCCGGGAGAAAGAGAGCATTCCCTACTGGAACAAGTTCCTGCAGGGCTATTTCGACGCCTCGGCAATCCCCAGCGACACCTTCGATCAGGCGGTGCGCGTTTCGATTGAAGGCGAGAGCGGGCTTACTGCACAGATGGAGCAGCGAGAAATCCGCCTACGCACCTCGGTCGACACCACGATCCTGTACCTCGGCTTCAACTGGCTGGATAGCGTGGTCGGTGGGCACACCGACGCCCATGCGGCGCAACGCGCACGCAAGCTGCGGCAGGCGATTTCTATCGCCGTGGACTGGGAGGAATTCATCGCCATTTTCCTGAATGGACGCGGCCTGGTGGCGCACGATCCGCTGGCGCCCGGCATCTTCGGCCAGCGCGAGGGCAGGGACGGGGTTAACCCGGTGACCCACGACTGGAACAACGGCAAGCCCGAGCGCCGACCGATTGCGGCGGCGCGCCAGCTGCTGGCCGAGGCCGGTTATCCCGACGGCCGCGACGCCAAGACCGGTATCCCGCTGGTCCTCTACCTCGATACCGTCGGCCGCGGCCCGGGCGACAAGCCGCGTTTCGACTGGTGGCGCCGGCAGTTTGCCAAGCTTTCGATCCAACTCGAAATCCGCGACAGCGACTGGAACCGGTTCCAGGAAAAAATCAGGAAAGGCAGCCAGCAGCTCTACATCCTCGGCTGGAACGCGGATTACCCAGACCCGGAGAATTTTCTGTTCCTGCTGCATGGTGCGCAAGCACGCGCCACGACTCAGGGCGAGAACACCAGTAACTACGTCAATGCGGAGTTCGACGCGCTGTTCGAGCGCATGAAAAATATCGCCAACTCGCCGGATCGCCAGCAGTTGATCGAGCGCATGGTGGACATTGCGCGGCACGACGCGCCCTGGGTGTGGGGTTACCACCCCAAGTCCTATGGGCTCACGCACGCCTGGATGCAAAATGGCAAGCCGAACAACATGGCGCGCAACAACATCAAGTACCTGCGCGTTGACGTGGACCAGCGCTCCGCCCTGCGACGCGCCTGGAATCCGACCGTGCTGTGGCCATTGGCGCTCGTGGTACTGCTACTCATCGCCATCGCGGCGCCCGCCTTCCTTGGCTATCGGCGGCGCGAGCGCGCGGCGGCAAAACCGACCTAAATGCTCGCCTACATCATCCGCCGGGTGCTGTACGCAATGCCGATCCTGATCGGCATAAATCTGCTCACTTTCGCCCTGTTTTTCGTCGTCAACACGCCCGATGACATGGCGCGTATGCAGTTGGGCCAGAAACGCGTCACGCCGGAAGCAATCCAGAAGTGGAAAGCTGAGCGGGGCTATGACAAGCCGCTGCTGTGGAACGAGCAGGCGGCTGGCGCGGACAAGATCACGCGCACCATCTTCTTCGAGAAATCGATCAAGCTGTTCGTCTTCGACTTCGGCCGCGCGGAGGACAATCGCGACATCGCCAACGAAATCCGCGTGCGCATGTGGCCTAGCCTGGCACTGGCGATACCTGCATTCCTGGTCGGGCTTGCCGTGAATATCACTTTCGCGCTTGGCATGGCTTTTTTTCGCGCCAGCTATCTCGACCTCTGGGGGGTGGTGCTGTGCGTGGCCATGATGTCGGTGTCGGCGCTGTTCTATATCATCGGCGGCCAGTACCTGGTAGCCAAACTCTGGCACCTGGTGCCGATCTCAGGCTACCAAAGCGGGCTCGAGGCCGCGAAGTTCGTGGTGTTGCCAGTCCTGATCGGGGTGATCTCCGGTCTGGGTTCCGGCAGTCGCTGGTACCGCACCCTGTTCCTCGAGGAAATGGGCAAAGACTATGTGCGCACGGCGCGCGCCAAGGGTTTGGCCGAATCGGTGGTGCTGTTCCGCCACGTGCTGCAGAACGCCATGATCCCGATCCTGACGGGCGTGGTGGCGGTGATTCCGCTGCTGTTCATGGGCAGCCTGATCTCTGAATCGTTCTTCGGCATTCCGGGCCTCGGTAGTTACACCATCGACGCCATTCAGGCGCAGGACTTCGCCGTGGTGCGGGCGATGGTGTACATGGGTTCAGTGCTGTACATCGTGGGGCTCTTGCTCACGGATATTTCATACACGCTGGTCGACCCGCGCGTCAGGTTCGCATAGATGGGCATCCTTCCGGTCGCGCTCTGGACGGATATGCTGATCTGGCTGTTGCTGTCAGCGATTACCGTGTTCGTGTGGTACTGCAGCCGGCATGCGCACCTGGCTGCGCCATGGGCGAGGGTATTCCGCAGCCGCGCGGCGCTCGCTTCGGCGGTTTTCCTGGCTGCCTATCTGATGATTGGGTTGTGCGACTCCTTGCACTATCGCCAAGCGCTGCCCACCGTGGATACGCGCTCGCCGGTGGCTTACGCGGTGGAAGTGCGTTCGCTGCTAGACGCGGCGCTAAGCGCACTGCGCGAGCGTAACGAACGCACTTATTCCGCGCCACTGGCCACTCGACTGCACCAGAAAGAACTCATCGAAAAACCCGATGGCAGCTCGAGCCGGGATTATCCCCGCCTGCGCCATGGCGGCGCACACCTGGCCAACGAAGACGCCTGGGGTGAGGACATCGCCTGGCATCTGTTCGCTGGCTTGGTTGCGTCGATCGCGCTATGGGGGCTGCTGGTGGCCGCCATGCGTTACTCGTTTGCACGGCGTTGGCCGGAGATACCCTGGGGCGCTGCCTATGCGGCCCTCGCTTGCATGCTCGCCCTCGCCGGACCGCTGGCCGCGCTCGCCGTTAATTACCACGTCCTCGGCACTGACAAAATCGGCCAGGACGTGCTGTATCAGGCGCTGAAAAGCATACGCACCAGTATGGTCATCGGCACCCTTACCACCCTGGTCCTGCTGCCGGTTGGCATCGCCGCCGGCATCATGGCTGGCTATTTCAGGGGTTGGGTGGATGACGCGATACAGTACTTCTACACCACCCTCAACTCGATTCCCGGGGTGCTGCTGATTGCTGCATCGGTGTTGATGGTGCAGGTCTTTGTGGATTCGCATCCGGATCTTTTCCCGACGGCGGCGCAGCGAGCTGACTTTCGCCTGCTGATGCTGTGCGCAATTCTCGGCGCCATCGGCTGGACCGGCCTCGCGCGCTTGCTGCGCGGTGAGACGCTGAAACTGGTCGAGCTGGAGTACATACAGGCGGCGCATGCCTTCGGCGTTCCGGACGCCCGGATCCTGCTGCGCCACATTTTGCCCAACGTCTCGCACATCGTGATCATCGCCTTGGTGATGGATTTCTCCGGTCTGGTGCTGGCTGAGGCGGTGCTGTCCTATGTCGGGGTCGGCGTGGATCCGACCACCATCAGCTTCGGCACCATGATCAATGCCGCCCGCCTGGAGATGGCGCGCGAGCCTATGGTCTGGTGGGCGCTGGCGACCGCGTTCACGTTCATGTTCGTGCTGGTCCTGGCGGCCAATCTATTTGCCGACGCGGTACGCGACGGCTTCGATCCAAGAGTGCGCATGTGAGCGCGCACGACATCGTACTGGCGGTGAGCGGTCTCAAGGCGCACCTCGATACGCCCAGAGGCGAGGTGCGCGCCGTTGATGGTGTCGCCATCGAGTTGCGCAAGGGGGAGTGCTTTGCCCTGGTGGGCGAATCCGGCAGCGGCAAATCCATGACCGCACTCTCGCTCATGCGCCTGCTGCCCGAAACTGGGCGCATTGCCGATGGTCGGGTGATGCTGGGGGACCAGGACCTGCTCGCGCTGCCCGAGGCGGCGATGCGCGCGGTGCGTGGGCGACGCGTGGCGATGATTTTCCAGGAACCCTCCACGGCGCTCAATCCGGTGCTGAGCGTGGGGCGGCAGATCATGGAGGTCGTCGAACGCCATAGCCGATTACGCTTAAGCGGGGAGGCGGTGCGCAGACGCGCCCTCGAACTCCTGGAGGCGGTCGGCATTCCGGATGCCGGGCGGCGCTGTGAGGAGTATCCGTTCCAGCTCTCGGGTGGACTCAAGCAGCGCGTCATGATTGCTTGCGCGCTGGCCGCGGAGCCCGAGATCCTGATCGCCGATGAGCCCACGACCGCACTGGATGTGACGATCCAGGCGCAGATTCTCGACCTGCTGGCGAAACTCCAGGCTGAGCGCCAGATGGCGATCCTGCTGATTACCCATGACCTGGGCATCGTCGCCCGGATGGCGCAACGGGTCGCCGTGATGTACGCCGGAGAAATCGTCGAGGTCGCCGATCGCGATGTGTTCTTCGCCGGGCCCCAGCACCCCTACGCGCAAAAGCTGTTCGAGGCGCTGCCCTCGCCGGAGAAGCGCGGCAGCGAACTGTCGGTGATCGCTGGCCAGGTACCTGCGCTTACCGGGACCTTCTCCGGCTGCCGTTTCGTGGCGCGTTGTGAGCTTGCCTATCGACGCTGCCACCATGAGATGCCGCAGTTGATTACGATCCCGGAAGATCACGCGGTGCGCAGGCTGGTGCGTTGCCACCTTCGGGAGGAGGGCCTGGCGCCGCCGCCGCTGGTGAATGCCAGTGAAGTGCAAACAGGCACGCCGGTCGTAGCCGCCAGCCCGTCGGTAATCGTGGCGGTGGAGAACCTCAAGGTCCATTTTCCGATTCGCAAGGGCCTCTTTAAGCGCGTGGTCGGACAGGTCAGAGCAGTGGACGGCGTGTCGCTGGCGATTCATTCGGGAAGGACCTTGGCGCTGGTGGGCGAGTCGGGTTGCGGCAAGACCACCGCGGGCAAGGCGCTGCTGCGGCTCATCACCCCGACGCACGGGCGGGTGGTGTTCGCCGGCAAGGATCTGTCGTCGCTTTCGCGCGAGGCGCTGCGCGCCAGCCGCGGTGCGATGCAGATCATCTTCCAGGATCCCTACGCCTCACTCAACCCGCGCATGCGCACCGCCGATATCCTTGGCGAAGGCATGCGCAGCCTGGGCGTGGGGCGCGACAAAAAGGACCGCGAGGATCGCATGGCGGAGCTACTAGCGCAGGTTGGCCTGCCCTTGGAGGTGTTGTCGCGCTATCCGCATGAGTTCTCGGGTGGCCAGCGCCAACGTATCGCGATTGCGCGTGCTCTGGCGGTGGAGCCGAAACTGATCGTCTGCGACGAGCCCACCAGCGCGCTGGATGTTTCGGTGCAGGCGCAGATCCTCAACCTCCTCAAGTCACTGCAGGAGCGGCTCGGCATCGCTTACCTGTTCATTACGCACAACATCTCGATCGTCGAATACCTCGCGCACGAGGTCGCGGTGATGTACTTGGGCAGGATCGTCGAGCATGGCACGGCCCAGGAGGTGCTCGGCAATCCTAAGCATCCCTATACCGAGGCGCTGCTCTCGGCGGTGCCGGCAGTGCCAGTACCGGCAGCGCCAGGAGCCGACGGCAAGCGTGGGATCATCCGACTGACAGGTGAATTACCATCCCCGGCGCAGCCGCCGACCGGCTGTCATTTCCACCCGCGCTGCCCGAAAGCGATGCCCGAGTGTCGGGAAACCTATCCGCAGGCGGTGCAACTGGAGCGCGGTAGGACCGTCAACTGCTTGCTTTACCGCGCCTCGAACGCGGCCAGCAGCAACTGACTCAGGTCAGGCGGGACCGGCAGCAGACCACTACGCAGCAACTCGCCCAGTTGGGTCTGGTCCTCGGTCGAGAGACTGGTGATTTCCTTCTTGAAGTCATTGGCCAAGCTTTCCTTTTCGCGTCCAGAAAGCTGCGAGAGTGTGATCTGTGCTGAGCGCACCGTGAGGGCTTTCTCGGCGAAATAGTGGATCATCGCCCCGGACACCGCCGCATTTTTCGGGTTCGACAAGGCGGCATGCAGGGATTCGAAGATCTCCTGGCGTTGGGCAGCCTTCAGGTAGAGGAAGCTGTCATCGATCAGGCGCCGCAGGTGATCGGGTTCGACCGAGGTGCCGGGGTAGGCGCGTGCCATTTCCGGCACGAATTCGGGAGCTGGAGCGCGAGGGGGTCTGGCGAGGTGCGATTCGAGCAAATTGCGCGCGAATCCGAGCAGGAACATGAGGACCGGGTCGGCAGCGGCAGGCGTGACCACGCCTGCAAACAGCAGCGTGAAAAGAACGCCCTTGCGCAGGTAGCGGCCCATGGCTAACTCATTCTAGAGATCGGCAGCCGAGTAGGTTGCCGCGATGCCGCAATTAACAATAATTAACTTTATATAAATAATATAACTATTTGAATTATTGATATTTTAACTACTTAACTATTTTACTAACGGATGGTTTTCGAGGTTTTCCTTTAACTGTTTTTGCGGAAGCTTTGGATCGAGTCGGAGTGGCCTGAATCTGAATACTCAGTTTCTGGCCTGCGGCGAGGCGGCCGATCTTGTTCCAGCGACGCAGGTTCTCGACGCTGACGCTGTAGCGTTGGGCGATGCCCGGTAGGGTTTCGCCCGCTTTCACGGTGTGCGTGAACTTGCGTAGGCCGGACACGGCGATCGGCGGTGCGTACATGATCGGCAAGCGGCCTCGGTCGCGCGCGCGACCGAGGGAGGAAGCCATTGGCACCACCATCAGCGCCGGCATGGCGCGTGCCTGCCGGCCGATGCCGTTGACTTCCTTCAATTCCGCTAGGTCGACGCCGAACTTCTTGGCGATCGCTTCCAGGGTGTCGCCCTTCTTGGGCTGGTAGGTTTGCCACGACACCAGCGACTTGTCGTCGTACTTGCTGAGATTCTCATGGAAGATCGCGACCCGGTCGGCGGGCAGCACGATGCGCGGCGTCAGTTGGGCGCGAATCACCGGCCGGCTAAAGCCGGGGTTAAGGGCGATGAATTCTTCGACGGACATCTCCGCCAGTTTGGCGGCGAGCCTGACGTCGATGTCGCGCGTTTTGGTGACAGAGGTGAAGTAGATCTGGTTGGGGATCGGTTCAAGCTCGATGCCGAACAGGGCAGGATTGGCGATGATGTTCTTTAGTGCCTGCAGTTTGGGCACGTAGTGGCGCGTCTCTAACGGCATGCTGAGGCTGGAGTAATCGAGCGGCAATCTGGCCGCGCGGTTTTTCTCCAGCGCGCGGGCCACCGCGTTCTCGCCCCAGTTGTACGAGGCAAGCGCCAGATGCCAGTCGCCGTGCATCTTGTAAATGTCAGTGAGGTAGTCGAGTGCGGCGGCGGTCGAGGCCACGATATCGCGCCGACCGTCGTACCACCAGTTCTGCGTCAGTTCGTAACGCTTGCCGGTACCGGGAATGAACTGCCAGAGTCCGGAGGCGTGCGCGCGGGAATAAGCCATCGGATTGAACGAGCTCTCGACCATCGGCAGCAATGCCAGCTCGGTGGGCAGCCCACGCTTCTCGATTTCCTCGACGATGTGGAACAGGTACTTGCGGCTGCGCTCGAAGACGCGCTTCAGGTACTCGGGGCGCGTCACATACCAGGCCGTTTTCTCCGCCACCAGCGAGCCGGCAAGGTCCGGCATCGAGAAGCCGTCGCGGATGCGCAGCCAGAGGTCGTCCTGCTTGACGGTGCGATCGACGCGGGCCAATTCCCGTGGTTTGCCGATCTCCTCGCGAACGCCTTCGAACGGCGGCAAGCGGTTTGCATCCAGAGGGGGCGCCGGCGCGGCCTGCGTTGGTGCGCTGTTTGGAGCGGGCTGCGTGTCGCGGAGTTCGAGGGTCGGGGATACGACCACAATGGGGGACGCCAGTACCGTTGCGACGCTGGGCACAGGTTCGAGCATGGGCCTCACCTCGACCCCCGGTGGCTGCGAAGCGCAGGAGATGAGTAAAAACGGTGCGAGCGCCGTCAATGCACGCAGTGCGGCGTAGAGCAGGAAGCGGGAGGCGATGGCTGGCACGGCCGGCATTAGAATTTATTTTTCCATTCCCTGATGGCGGCAAACACTCGCACAGGATCGGCCATGCGCGCACCGAGATACTTGTTGGCCGATTCCACCACCACCGGGTCGGCGCAGCGCAAAAAAGGATTGGTCGCGCGTTCCTCGCCCAGCGTCGAGGGTAGCGTAGGCCGACCAGCCGCGCGCAGTGTCTTGGCGCGCTCCTCGCGTGCCGAGAGCATGGGGTTGTGGGGATCCACCGCGCGGGCGAATTTGATATTGGCCAGCGTGTACTCATGGCCACAATAAACCTTCGTTGCATCCGGCAGTGCCGCCAGTTTCGACAACGACGCCAGCATTTGCTCGGCAGTGCCCTCGAATACCCGACCGCAGCCGCAGGCAAAAAGCGTGTCGCCGCAGAACAGGGATTCCAAGCCATAATAGCCAACATGTGCCCGCGTATGTCCCGGAATATCGAGCACGGAAAAAGATACCTTCAATGCTGGAATCTCCACCTTGTCGTCCTGGCCGACCGGATGGGTCAGCGCCGGGATCGGTTCGCCCTTCGGCCCGAATACCGGAACCGGGGTCATGGCCACCAGTTCGGCAATGCCGCCCACGTGATCCGGGTGATGATGGGTAGCCAGGATCGCAGCCAGTGTGAGGCCTTCGCGCGCAAGGTACTCCTTCACTGGAGCGGCTGCGCCCGGATCCACGACCGCCGCGTAGCGGATTTTCCTATCGGCGTCGCGCAGCGTCCAGATGTAGTTGTCCTGCAAAGCGGGTAGAGGAACAATTTCGAGCATGGATCGGCAATCCTTCGTATCTAACGACGCGCACCAGTATAGCGGGGCGCGCCCGGGGCTCGCGGAGTGGTTTGCCACCGCGCAAGGGCGCTACGTGCTCGACTGGGAGTTGGCTCAGTTCGAGCGGGCGACTGAAGACGTGTTCGGCTACCACGCGCTTCAGGCGGGATTGCCCGGCATCGACTTCCTGCGCGCCAACCGTATCCCGTTCCGCTTCACACTGGGGCTGGAGCACGGCGCCGCGCTCGCCGCCGATCCGATGCAATTGCCGCTCGCCAACCAGAGCGTGGACTTGGTGGTGCTGCCCCATGCGCTGGAATCGACCGCCGATCCACACCTGGTGCTGCGCGAGGCGGAGCGCGTGCTGATTCCCGAAGGCCAGCTGGTCATCTCGGGATTCAACCCGCTTTCCTTCTGGCGGATGCGGCAGTTGCTGGCCGGCAAAAACGCCGGTGCGCCCTGGGACGAGCGTTTCATCGGCCTCCTGCGCCTGAAGGACTGGTTGCACCTGCTCGGCTTCGAACTGAACGGCGGCCGCTTCGGTTGCTACGCGCCGCCATTCGAGAAACCGCTGTGGCTGTCGCGATTCTCATTCATGGAGAAAGCGGGAGCGCGCTGGTGGCCGATCATGGGCGGCGTCTATGTGGTGCGCGCGGTGAAGCGGGTGCACGGCATGCGCCTGATCACGCCGGCCCGGCGGCGGGAGCGCGCTCGTCGGCGCGCGCTGGCCACCTTGCCACAGCGCAACAGTCATCCCACGCCCTGCACTCCTTGGCATTGCGGCGATGGTTGACGCCACGCAGGACGGCATCGTCGTCATTTATGCCGACGGCGCTTGCAAGGGCAATCCCGGCCCCGGTGGCTGGGGCGTGCTGCTACGCTCCGGCGGCCGTGAGAAGGAAATGTGCGGTGGTGAAACCCAGACCACCAATAACCGCATGGAACTCAGCGCCGTGATCGAGGGATTGCTGTCGCTCAAGTCGCGCTGCAAGGTGCATGTCTATACGGATTCCCAATACGTGCAGAAAGGCATCTCGGAGTGGATCCACGCTTGGAAGCGGCGCGGCTGGCTTACGACGGACCGTAAACCGGTGAAAAATGTCGACCTCTGGCGCCGTTTGGACGAGGTCGCGCGCGGCCACCATGTCGAATGGTTCTGGGTGAAGGGGCACGCCGGACATCCCGAGAACGAGCGCGCCGATATGCTGGCTAATCGCGGTATTCCTGGCGAACATTCGCGCAGTTCCGTCTGATGGCCTCCAGGCAGATCGTCCTCGATACGGAAACCACGGGCCTGAACGCGCGCATGGGAGACCGGGTGATCGAGATCGGCTGCATCGAGCTGCTCAGCCGCAACGTCACCGACCAGCATTTTCACTGCTACCTCAACCCGGAGCGCGAGATAGACGAAGGCGCCGCCAGGGTGCACGGCCTGACGCTCAAATTCCTCGCCGACAAGCCGACCTTCCCGGCCATCGCCAAGGAGTTCGTGGACTACCTCAGTGGCGCGGAACTGATCATCCACAACGCAAACTTTGACGTTGAATTTCTGGATCGGGAACTTGCTTTGGCCGGTTTGAAAAAATTGTCCGAATACTCCTCGCAGATCATCGACACTCTGGCCATGGCGCGCGAACTGCATCCGGGCAAGCGCAATTCTCTTGACGCTCTATGCGAGCGCTATGGGGTGAACAACTCGCACCGCACGCTGCATGGCGCTTTACTTGATGCGCGCCTGCTGGCCGAGGTCTATCTCGCCTTGACGCGCGGCCAGGAGAGCCTGCTCATGGACCTCGAGCAGCCTTCGGCGGCGCAGGCCGCGGCGGCGTTGGTGGATGCGAAGAAGCTGAGTGTCCTGCGCGCCACGGACAAAGAACTCGAAGCGCACGAAAAAATCCTCGATGCCATCGACAAGGCCGCCAAGGATGAG
>SHXK01000060.1 GCA_009693335.1 Betaproteobacteria bacterium
AACTCAACCGCCGCCGGTCCCGGCGTCACCTCGGGCGCGCCGGGGCGATCATCGACTTCGCGGTTCTCGCCCAACAGTCGGAACATCTTTTCCATGTCCATCAGCGACTGCTTGATCTCGCGGTACACCATGCCGAGGAAATTGAGCGGTATATAGAGCTGGATCAAGAGGGCATTCACCAGCACCAGGTCGCCGAGCGTGAGGGCGCCCGAGGTCACGCCTTGGGCGGCGAGGAACATGAGCGCTGTGACCGCCGCGGCGATGATCAAGCTCTGGCCGATGTTGAGCAGCCCGAGCGAGGACTCGAAGCGTACCGCGGCGTCTTCGTACTTGCGCAGGTTCTTGTCGTAGCGCCGCGCCTCGAATTCCTCGTTGCCGAAATATTTGACCGTCTCGTAGTTGAGCAGGCTGTCAATGGCGTGCGTGTTGGCGCGCGAGTCGAGCTCGTTGGCGCGGCGCCGGATCTCGATGCGCCACTCGGTGACCGTAATCGTGAAACCGATGTACACCACCACCGCGCCAAAAGTGACCGCGGCAAAGCGCCAGTCAAATTTGCCGAGCAGCACCAGCGCCACCAGTGCGAATTCCAGAATCACTGGAATGATCGAGAACAACAGATAGGAGAGCAACGTCGAGATACCACGTGTGCCGCGCTCGATGTCGCGCGTCATGCCGCCGGTCTGGCGATCGAGGTGGAAGCGCAGCGACAAAGCATGCAGGTGGCGAAAAACGTTCAGGGCCACGCGCCGGATCGCGTGCTGCGTGACGCGCACGAAGACCACGTCGCGCAGTTCGCCGAACAGGGTGGTCGAAAAACGCAGCATCCCGTAAGCCGCCAGCAAGACCATCGGCACCGCCACCAGCGCCAGCTTCGGGTCGAGGCCCGGGTTCAGTCCATCGACGATTTCCTTCATCACCAGCGGCACGCCGACGTTGGCCAACTTGGCCGCCACCAGCAGCGTCAACGCCAGCAGCACCCGCCAGCGGAAATCCCATAGATAGGGCAGCAGCACCCCGACCGAACGCCATTCGTTGCCGCGGAGCGACTGGGTGGGCGCAGAACTGTGGTGACCGTGGGCTGTCATGGGGAGGGCGATTCTAACTGCCGGGCGGCCGTTGCAACCCGGAGCGGCCGAAACAGGAGCGCTCGCAATCCTTGTTTCGCCCAGGGCCGCGTGAGAGTATACGGCATTGATATATAGCAAAGGATCGCAGGCATGGACTCAGCCAAAGTCTTCATGACCGGACGCAGCCAGGCGGTACGGCTGCCGAAGGCCTATCGATTCGATGCCGACGAAGTGCTGATCGAACGCAGACCCGACGGTGCGGTTCTGCTGCGCGCCAAACCCAAACTCCCGCTGGGTGAGCGCTTGCGGCAGATCCTGCAGGATCTCGCTGATGATCCGACTTTTGTCCGCCCCGAACAACCTGCCTTGGAGCGAGATGCCGCCTGGTGGGCGAGGAATGGCTTCGAATCGACATCCAAAGGATCACCGCGCAAGCGCAAGAAACGGGCCCAGAAATAATGTATTTGCTTGATACCAATACCTGCGTGTACGCGATCCGGCGGCGTCCCGAGCAGGTTTATCAGCGACTTTCCAATACGACGGGCGAGGTCGTCGCGCTTTCGGTGGTCACGGCGTTCGAACTGGAAATCGGCGCTTTGCGGGCGCAGGGCCGGGGATACAGCGAGGCAGTGCGCAGGTTTCTGCTAGAGTTCCCCGTGCTGCCGCTGGAAGACAGCGCACGCGATGCTTACGGGCGATTGCGAACCAGCTTGGAGCGCCAGGGCGAGCGCATCGGTGCCCACGACATGCTGATCGCCGCCCACGCCATCGTGATGGGGGCGACCCTGGTGACCAACAACGAGAAAGAGTTCAGGCGGGTGAAGGGACTGAGAATCGAGAACTGGGTCTCGTAATCCCCTGATGAAAACCGCTTAGCCCGACCAGGCAACTGAAAAAAACTTGAGGGGAGGTCCCCATGCTCGAGAGCGCCGTTTTCGCCGCAGCCACCCTCACAGTCCTGCTGCTGCTCGCTTATTTCCAGGCGCCGATCCTGGTCTGGACGGTCGCGGTCGGCATCATGCTCGCCACCTGGGCGGTGGCGCTGGAACTGTCGGCGCAGACCGATGCGGTCCTGTTCTTCGTTTTCATCCTGATCGCGCCGGTGCTGACCATGGCGTCGTTGCGACGCAGGCTCATCAGCGACCAGGTGCTGGCGATCTTCCGCCGCATCCTGCCGGACATGTCGCAAACCGAGAAGGAAGCGATCGACGCCGGCACCGTGTGGTGGGACGGCGATCTGTTTTCCGGCAAGCCGGACTGGAACAAGCTACTCGCCATCCCCGCGCCCCGGCTCTCGGCCGAAGAGCAGGCCTTCCTCGACGGCCCCTGTGAAACAGTCTGCGCCATGACCAACGACTGGGAGGTCACGCACGAGCGCTATGACCTGCCGCCGCAAGTCTGGCAGTACCTGAAGGACCAGGGTTTCCTCGGCATGATCATCCCGAAAAAATACGGCGGCCTCGGCTTCTCGGCGATCGGGCATTCGGCCGTGGTGATGAAGCTCTCGACGCGCTCCAACGCACTCAGCGTCAGCGTGATGGTGCCCAATTCGCTCGGGCCGGCCGAATTGCTCCTGCACTACGGCACCGAGGAGCAAAAAAACTACTACCTGCCGCGCCTCGCCAAAGGACTGGAGCTTCCCTGCTTCGCCCTCACCAGCCCCGAAGCAGGCTCGGATGCAGCCTCGATCCCCGACTACGGTGTGGTCTGCCGCGGCAGCTACCAGGGCCAGGAAGTGCTCGGCATGCGCGTTACCTGGGACAAGCGTTACATCACCCTGGGCCCGGTGGCGACCCTGCTGGGCCTGGCGTTCCGCCTCTATGACCCGGAGCACCTTCTCGGCGATAAGGAAGACCTCGGGATTACTTGCGCCTTGGTGCCGACCAATCACCCAGGTGTGATCATCGGCCGCCGCCACCTGCCGTTGAACGCCGTCTTCCAGAACGGCCCGAATTCCGGCCAGGACGTGTTCATGCCGATGGACTGGATCATCGGCGGCAAGGATTACGCCGGCAAGGGATGGATGATGCTGATGGGCTGCCTGGCTGCGGGCCGCTCGATTTCGCTGCCGACCTCCTCGGTGGGCGGCGCCAAGGGCTTGGCGCGCCTCACGGGCGCCTACGCGCGCGTGCGCAGCCAGTTCAAGACACCGATCGGCAAGCTCGAGGGCGTCGAGGAAGCGCTCGGCCGCATCGCCGCCAACTGCTACATGATGGAAGCGGTGCGCGTCATGACCGCCGGCGCGGTGGACCTGGGCGAGAAGCCCGCAGTGATCTCGGCGATCGCCAAATACCATATGACCGAGCGGGTGCGCAAAGTCGTCGATGACGCCATGGACATCCACGGCGGCAAGGGCATCTGCCTGGGGCCCAACAACTGGGTCGGCCGCGGCTATCAGGTCATACCCGTCGGCATCACGGTCGAAGGCGCCAATATTCTTACCCGTACGCTGATCATCTTCGGCCAGGGCGCGATCCGCTGCCATCCCTACGTGCTGCGCGAGATGCGCGCTGCGAAGGAGATGAAGGGTGCGCCAGCCTCGATCGAGTTCGACGACGCTTTCACTTCGCACATCGGCCACACCATCTCCAACGGTGTACGCGCCTTCGTGCATGGCATCACCAGCTCACGCCTCGGTCAGGTGCCGCGCGGCGGCGCCCCCGAGACGCTGCACTACTACCGGTTCAGCTCGCGCCTCGCCGCCGCGTTCGCCTTCCTCGCCGACGTCTCGATGCTGGCGATGGGCGGCGCGCTGAAGAGAAAGGAAAAGATTTCTGGCCGCCTGGGCGATGTCCTGTCGATGCTGTACCTGGTCTCGGCGACACTGAAGCACTACGAGGACCAGGGACGCCAGCTCGAGGACCTGCCGCTGATCCGCTGGGCGATGCGTGACGCGCTCTACCAGGCACAGGAGGCGATCGACGCCATCCTGTCTAACTTCCCGATCAAGAGCCTTGCCACGCTGCTGCGCTGGACCATTTTCCCGCTCGGCATGTCGTTCCGACCACCGCTCGATTCGCGCAACCACGAGTGCGCGAAGATCGTGCTCCAGCCCGGCGCGGCGCGCGACCGCCTGACCGCGGGCATGTACATCGGCAAAGGCGAATCCGACCCGACCGGCATCCTCGAAGCGGCTTTCCTCGCCAGCGTCAGCTGCGAGCCGATCGAAAGGAAATTGCACGCAGCCGTCAAGAGCGGCGCGCTGAGCATTCGCTCAGGGGTGGATACTGCTGTTACTGCCAGAGAGAGAAATATCATCAGTGCGGAGGAGCTTTTGCTCTGGCGCCGCAAGGAAGTGCTGCGCAAGAACGTCATTAAAGTGGACGATTTCCCGCAGGACTTCGGTCGCGCCGAAATCCTCGCCAAGCTAACGCACGAGTGCGTTCCTGCGCAGGAGAATCTCTCGACAGTTCCCACGGCGAAAGTGGCCTGAGATGTACGCCAAGCCTATTTATGTGATCGACGGGGCGCGCACGCCCTTCCTCAAGGCGAAAAACCGCCCCGGCGTGTTTTCGGCGGGCGACCTGGCCACCCAGGCCGGACGCACCCTCCTCGCACGCCAGAAATTCGCGCCGCAGGACTTGGACGAAGTCATCCTCGGTTGCGCCGCGCCCTCGGTGGACGAAGTCAACATCGGCCGCGTGGCGGCGCTGCGCCTGGGCTGCGGCCACAAGGTTCCCGGCTGGACGGTCATGCGCAACTGTGCCTCCGGCATGCAAGCGCTCGACTCAGGCATCAACAATATCCTCGCCGGGCGCTCGAATCTGGTACTCGCCGGCGGCGTCGACGCGCTATCCCGCGCGCCACTGCTCTACAACAACAAAATGGTGAACTGGTTTGCAGATTTTTCAGTGGCCAGAACAGCGTCACAAAAAGCGCTGCAATTCGCAAAAATTCCGTTCCAAGCAGTGCTAGCCCCGGTCATCGGCATCATGAAAGGCTTGACCGATCCCATGGTCGGGCTGCTGATGGGGCAAACGGCGGAGAACCTCGCGCACCGTTTCGGCATCTCGCGCGCGCAAATGGACGCCTACTCGGTACGCAGCCACCAGCGGGTCGCCCAGGCGCAGGACCAAGGCCATCTCGCGGCCGGCGGCGGCGAACTCGAAGCGCTCTACGACAGGGACGGCGCTGCGTTCACACTCGATGACGGCGTGCGGCGCGATTCATCGATGGCCAATCTGGCGAAGCTGAAACCTTTTTTCGACCGCCGCTACGGCAACGTCACGCCCGGCAACAGCTCGCAGATCACCGACGGTGGCGCCTGGCTGATCCTCGCTTCCGAGGCCGCGCTAAAGCGGCACGACCTGACGCCGATCGGCCGCATCCTGGATTCCGAATGGGCGGGCCTCGACCCGGCGCAGATGGGCCTGGGGCCGGTGCACGCGGCGACGCCGATACTCAAGCGACACGGCTTGAAGCTCGACGACGTCGACTACTGGGAAATCAACGAAGCCTTCGCCGCCCAAGTGCTGGGCTGCCTCGCCGCGTGGCGGGACGAGAAGTACTGCCAGGAGCAACTTGGCCTGGATGGCGCGCTGGGTGAGATCGACGAAGAAAAACTGAATGTGGACGGCGGCGCGGTCGCCTTGGGCCATCCGGTGGGCGCCTCGGGGGCAAGAATTGTTTTGCATCTGATTCGGCAATTGAAAAGAAAAAAATCACAGCGCGGTATCGCTTCAATATGTATAGGCGGCGGCCTGGGCGGCGCCATGCTGGTGGAGGCACTTTGACCATGCAGCATTGGCGGTGGGAGAAAGACCTCCAAGACCTGGCTTGGCTGACCTTCGACAAGCAGGGCGCCTCCACCAACACTTTCTCGCGCCAGGCGCTGCAGGAACTGGACGCCGCGCTGGAGGAAATCGGGCGCTCAGCGCCTAAGGGCCTGGTTATCCGCTCGGCCAAGGACAGCTTCATCGCCGGAGCGGATGTCGAGGAATTCACGCGCTTCGTCTCACCCGAGGAGGCGCTCTCGTTCGTGCGCCTGGGCTGGGACGTGTTCCAGAAACTCAAAGACCTGCCTTTCCCCAGCACCGCGATGGTGAACGGCTATTGCATGGGCGGCGGCTTGGAGTTGGCGCTCGCCTGCCGCTACCGTGTCGCTCTCGACGAGCCGAAAACGCGCTTCGCTTTTCCCGAAGTCATGCTCGGCATCCTGCCCGCCTGGCACGGCGTGCAGTGGCTGCCGAAACTGATTGGCTCGGCAGCGGCAATGGACCTGCTGCTCACCGGCAAGCCGGTAGATGCGCAGCGCGCCAAACGCATGGGCCTGGTGGACCAAACGGTGCCGCTGCGTATCTTCGAGAACGCGGCGCGCCTGCTGACGCTGGCAGCGCCCAGTGCAAAGGGTTTGAGTTTTTCTCAAAGATTGTTATTGGGACCTTGCCGAGCACTGGTGGTCAGCCAAGCAAGAAAACAAGTCGCAAAAAAAGCGCGGCGCGAACACTACCCGGCGCCCTACGCGATCCTCGAGCTGTGGCGCAAGTACGACGGCGACCCGTTCATCAATCCAGCCGACCCGTCGTGCTCGATCAACATGCTGTTCGAGCATCCGACGACCAAGAACCTGATCCGCGTCTTCTTCCTGCAAGAGCGCATGAAATCGCTCGCCAAAGGATCGGACTTCGCGGCGCAGCATGTCCACGTCGTCGGCGCC
The DNA here is from genome assembly GCA_009693335.1 of Betaproteobacteria bacterium. GTDB lineage: Bacteria > Pseudomonadota > Gammaproteobacteria > Burkholderiales > SG8-39 > RBG-16-66-20. Next base: position 6,724 of record SHXK01000060.1, read on the forward strand.
GGCGTGATGGGGGGTGACATTGCCGCGATCTGCGCTATGCGCGGCATCACGGTAACGCTGCAGGACACCGCGCCCGAGCGCCTGGCGCCGGCGATGAAGCGTGCCGCCAAGCTGTTCCAGCGACGCCTGCGCGATCCGCTGCGCGTGCGCGATGCCATGGACCGGTTGATCCCGGACGTGAGTGGCGCCGGCGCGGCGAAAGCAGATGTGATCATCGAGGCGATATTCGAAAACCTCGAAGCCAAGCAGCAACTGTTCGCCAAGCTTGAGGCCGCCGCCAAGCCCGGAGCGGTGCTGGCGAGCAACACCTCCAGCCTCAAACTCGCCGACATCAGCGCGAAATTCAAAGACCCGTCGCGGCTGGTCGGCATCCACTTCTTCAATCCAGTGCCGCAGATGATGCTGGTGGAAGTCATTTCATCGGCAAAAACAAGCCAGGACATGGCCTCGAAGGCGACTGCTTTCGTGCGCCAGATCGACAAGCTGCCGCTGCCGGTGAAGGATGCGCCGGGCTTCCTCGTCAACCGTGTGCTCGGCCCCTATATGCAGAACGCCTTCCGCATGCTGGATGAAGGCGTCAAGCCGGAGACCATCGACGCCGCCATGGAAGCTTTCGGCATGCCGATGGGGCCGATCGAGCTCGCCGATACCGTGGGCCTCGACATCTGCCTGCACGCCGGCAAGCAGCTCGCCAAGAAAGGCGCCGCCGGTGACGCTGAGGCGCCACAGATCCTGCTTAACAAGGTGGCGCTCGGGCAGTTAGGCCGCAAGACCGGCCAGGGCATCTACCGTTACGAAAACAACAAGCCGGTGAAGAGCCAGCCCGGCATCAGCACACCAGAATTGGTGAGCAATCTGGTCCAACCCTACCTGGATGAAGTGCAGGCGGTGCTCGCCGAGGGCATCGTGCCCGACGCCGAGCTGATCGACGCCGGCCTCATCTTTGGCACCGGTTTCGCGCCGTTCCGCGGCGGCCCGCTCCACTACCTCGCCGAGCAGAAGAAGAAGTAGCCGCGACGATGGGCAAAGCTTCGCACCAACCACCGGACCTCGCGCTACCCAAAGGCAAGATTCCGGCGCTGCGTGTGGTGCCGATGCCGGCGGACGCGAACCACAACGGCGACATCTTCGGGGGCTGGATCATGGCGCAGGTGGACGTGGCTGGCGGCATCGTCGCCGGGCGCGTCGCACGCGGCCGCGTCGCCACGGTGTCGGTGAATTCCTTCGTCTTCAAGCAACCGGTGCAGATCGGCGACGTGCTGTCGCTCTACGCCAAGGTGGTGCGCATCGGCAACACCTCGATCACGGTCAAGGTCGAGGTCTACGCCGAGCGCGGCCGCGCCGAAGCGCGGGTCGTGAAAGTGACCGAAGCGGCGCTCACTTACGTGGCCATCGACCTCAAGGGTAAGCCGCGCCCGGTGCCTAAATAGTCGCTGCCCGGAGCCGGGTTTACTACGCTGCACCGCGGGGGACTATAGTCAGGGCATGAACCCCTCCGACCCCGGATTCATCACCGACCTCGCCCCCGAAACATCCTACAGCGGCTACCTGCGCCTCGACCGGCTGCTTTCCGCGCAACAGCCACGTTCCTCGCATCACGACGAGATGCTGTTCATCATCCAGCATCAGACCTCCGAACTTTGGATGAAGCTGATGGTGCACGAGCTGGCCGCGGCGATCGCGCACGTCAAGACCGATGCGCTCGCGCCCTGCTTCAAGATCCTGGCGCGCGTCAAGCAGGTGCAGCGCCAACTGTTCGAACAATGGGCGGTGCTGGAAACCCTGACGCCCTCGGAGTATGTGCAGTTCCGCGAGGTGCTGGGGCCTGCTTCTGGACTGCAATCCCACCAATTTCGCGCCATCGAGTTCATGCTCGGCAACAAGAATGCCCGCATGCTCGAGGTTCATCGCCACGATGCGGCGATCCATGCCTGGCTGAAGGAATTGCTTGAGGCGCCGAGCCTGTACGACGAATTCCTGCGCCATCTCGCGCGCCGCGGCATGCCGGTGCCGGCCGAGCGCAGCGAACGCGACTGGACGCAGCCCTACGAGCGGCACCCGCAACTGGTCGAGGTATTCAAAACTATCTACGAAGCACCCAGCGCCCACTGGGAGGCTTATGACATGTGCGAGAAGCTGGTGGACGTCGAAGAGCACTTCCAGCTCTGGCGCTTCCGCCACGTGAAGACCGTGGAGCGCGTGATCGGCTTCAAGCGCGGCACCGGCGGCACTGCCGGCGTCGCCTTCCTGCGCAAAACTCTCGAATTCGCGCTATTCCCCGAGCTGCTCGAGGTGCGCACCGTCATCGGCGTTGCATGATCGAAGGGCCGCTCACCGAACAGAAGCTGCGCCAGCACCTCTGGCCAAGGTTCGCGCGCACGCGCGCCGAGCATCCGGGGATATACCTCGCCAACCATTCTCTCGGTCGCCCGCCGGACCGCATGGCTGTCGATGTTGCGCACGCACTGGATGCCTGGTACCGCGACCTGGGCGGCGCCTGGACCGAGTGGACCGCGGCGCGCGAGAAATTCTGTGCGCTCACGGCACAGCTGGTCGGCGCCAAGCGTGCCGATTGCATTATCCCCAAGACCAGCGCCGGCCAAGGACTGCGGGCAGTGCTGAATGCCCTCGAGGCTAAGCAGCACGGCAAACTGCAGGTGCTGACCACTGACGGCGAGTTCGATTCGCTCGACTTCATCCTGCGCGTCTACCGTGAAAAGGGCCGCATCGACCTTCGGCTCATGCCCTGGCGCGAACTGTCGGTCGGCAATGCCGACCTGGTGGTGCTCTCCAGCGTCATGTTTCGCAGCGGCGAGCGCATCGACAACCTGGGTAAGTTGACGCGCACGGCGCATGCCGCCGGCGCGCTGGTGCTGCTCGACGTCTACCACCACGCCGGCGCCCTGCCGCTCGATCTTACGGCGCTGGAAGTCGATTTCGCGGTCGGCGGCAGCTACAAATACTTGCGTGGCGGCCCCGGCGCCTGTTGGCTCTACGTGCGCCCGGGCCTCGTTGAAACCATGCGCACGCTGGATACCGGCTGGTTCGCCAAACACGAGCCTTTCAGCTATCAGCGCCCCGATCCGCCGCGGTACGGCGCCGGCGGCGACGCCTGGCTGGAATCCACACCACCTATGCTCACGCCGGTGCAGGCGCTGGCAGGACTGGAAGTAACGCTAGAACTCGGCGTCGAACGTTTGCGCGCCTATTCGCTGGGACAAAAACAGCTGCTCGCCGACTTGCTCGCCGCCCGGCAGGTGCCGACCGAAGGCGCAGGGGAAGAGCACGGCGCTTTCCTTACCGTGACCCATCCCGAAGCAGCACGGCTCGCCGAAGCACTCGCAGGCCGCGGCGTCAAGACCGACGCGCGCGGCGACAAGCTGCGCCTGTGCCCCGACATCCTGAACGCGGAGGCCGAGCTGGCGCAAGCGGCCGAGGAACTCGGCGCCCTGCTCGGCCGCTAGCTCTACTTCGCTGGCAGGAACGCACTCGCGCGTTGGCAGGAACGCACTCGCGGTTAGCTTTTCCTCGATCCCAGCGCCTCGTCGAGCGTGGTCTGCTCGGCGATCTCCTGCTTGGCGATGGCATTGCGGTGCACTTCGTCCGGACCATCGGCGAAGCGCAAGGTGCGCTGGTGCGCATAGGCATTGGCGAGACCGAAGTCATCGGACACACCGCCGCCGCCGTGCACCTGCATCGCCCAGTCGATCACCTGGCAAGCCATGTTGGGCGCGAGCACCTTGATCATGGCGATTTCCTTCCTTGCCACTTTGTTGCCGACGGTGTCCATTCTCCAGGCGGCGTGCAACACCATGTAGCGCGTGCTGTCGATCATGATGCGCGCTTGCGCAATGCGCTCGCGGGTCACGCCCTGTTCGGCCACGGTGCGGCCGAAAGCGACGCGCTGTGTCGCACGCTTGCACATTTTCTCCAGCGCGCGCTCGGCCTGGCCGATCGAGCGCATGCAGTGGTGGATGCGGCCGGGCCCGAGCCTGCCTTGGGCGATCTCGAAGCCGCGCCCTTCACCAAGCAGGATGCTCGAGACGGGAACACGCACGTTCTTGAACTCTATTTCCATATGGCCGTGCGGCGCGTCGTCGTAGCCGAACACCGACAGGTGGCGCAGGATCTTGACGCCAGGCGTGCCGGCGGGAACCAGCACCATCGACTGCTGGCTGTGCCGCGAGGCTGCATCCGGGTTGGTCTTGCCCATCACGATGTAAATCTTGCAACGCGGATCGCCGGCGCCTGAGGACCACCACTTGGTGCCGTTGATCACGTACTCGTCGCCCTCGCGCTTGATTTGCATCTGAATGTTGGTCGCATCCGACGAAGCGACTGCAGGCTCGGTCATCAAGAACGCCGAACGGATCTTGCCTTGCAGCAGCGGATCGAGCCACTGCTTTTTCTGCTCCTCGGCGCCATAGCGCTCGAGGGTTTCCATGTTGCCGGTATCCGGTGCCGCGCAGTTGAACACTTCCGGCGCCCAGGAGGCGCGCCCCATGATCTCGCATAGCGGCGCGTACTCCAGGTTGGAGAGCCCCTCGGGCACCCGCTTGGAATGCGGCAGGAACAGATTCCACAGACCGGCCTTCTGCGCCTTGGGCTTTAGTTCCTCGATGATCGGCACCGGCTCCCAACGCCGGTCGCTGTGCACGTGCGCGTAGTACTTCGGCTCGTTCGGATAGATGTGCTCATCCATGAACGCCGTGAGCCGCTGCTGCAGTTCCTTGACCCGGGGCGAATATTCGAAATCCATTGCCATGCTCCTATGTTTTGCGTTGCAGAATTTTTTCGACCTGTTTCCAGCCCAGCTCGGCCATCAGCGGCGCGCGGCTGCCGGCTTCGCGGGCGTGCTCGCTGGCCGCGGTTCCGTCCAGTACGCGCTTGGCGATGCCCTGCAGGATGGCCGCGATGCGGAACAGGTTGTAGGCCATATAGTAATCCCACACCGAGGGCTCGACGTCCTTGCGGCCGCTGCGTTTGAAATATCTCTCGGCGTATTCGCGCTCGGTCGGGATGCCAAGTTCCGCCAGCGGCAGCCCCTCGATGCCGCGGAATTTTCCTGGCGGAATATGCCAACTCATGCAGTGGTAAGAAAAATCCGCCAGCGGGTCGCCGAGCGTGGACAATTCCCAGTCGAGCACGGCCAGCACCTTCGGCTCGCTCGGGTGGAACACCGTGTTGTCAAGTCGGTAGTCGCCATGCACGATGGTGGTCTCGCTGTTGGCCGGCACGTTTTTCGGCAGCCAGGCGATCAGCTGGTGCATGGCCTCGATGGTCTCGGTCTCGGAAGCGAGGTACTGCTTGCTCCAGCGCCCGACCTGGCGCTCGATGTAGCTGCCGGCTTTGCCAAAATCTTCCAGGCCCACCGCTTTGTAATCCACGCTGTGCAGGAGCGCGATGACGCGGTTGAGTTCCTCCCAAATCGCGCCCCGTTGCGCCTGCGACATGCCGGGTAGCGACTGGTCCCAGAGCACGCGGCCTTCGATGCAATCCATGAGGTAGAACGGCGTGCCGAGCACCGCGTCGTCTTCGCACAGCAGGTAGGGCCGCGCCACCGGGAAGCCGACGCCGTGCAGCGCCTTGATCACCTTGAATTCGCGCTCCACTGCGTGCGCCGAGGGCAAGAGCTTGCCTGGCGGTTTCTTGCGTAATGCGTAGCGCTTGCCGCCGGCGCTAATGCGGTAGGTCGGATTCGATTGGCCGCCCTTGAACTGCTCGACCTGCAGCGGACCGCGGAATCCCTCCAGGTTCTGCTTGAGGAAGTCGGCCAGCCGCCCGGCGTCGATACGATGGCGTTCTTCGACAGGCTTGACGCCGATGAATTGGTCGGACATGGGAGGGCCAAGCTTAAACTGAAACGGTAGAATATGGGGCAGAAGGAGTCGGATCATGGCATCGAAATTTTCTGTCAATCACCGCCAGTCCTCCCAGTTCAAGAGGCGGGGGCTGCGCGCCTACTTCGAGTACCGCGACCTCGGCATCGACAAAGCGAGCGCAGGGAAAGTAGTCGCCCACGTAATCCGCGCGCGGCCCGGCAAGGCGCCGCACGGCCAGTGGCACCGGCACGATTGCGAGTTGCAATTCGTGTATGTGCTCAAGGGCACCGCCGTGTTCGAGTACGAAGGTGTCGGCAAGGTGAGAATGAAACCGGGCAGCTGCTTTTTCCAGCCGCCCGGGATCCGCCACCGCGAAATCAGCCACTCGAAGGATCTGGAGCTGCTCGAGATCGTCGCGCCGGCAAACTTCAAGACGGTAAGTGGAACGCGCCCGCGCGTTAGTGGAACGCCCCCGCGCGTTAGTGAGAAGCAGCCTCGCGCTGCTTCGGTACTGGAGAAACCTGCAGCCAGAAAGTCACGGGCCCGTCGTTCACCAGGCTGACTTTCATGCCGGCGCCGAAGGTTCCGGTTTTCACGCTGGCCTGCTTTTGCAACGCATGAAAAACAAAACGCTCGAATAGCCGCAGCCCGTCTTCGGGCGACGCCGCTGTCGAAAATCCCGCCCGCATTCCCTGCGTCGTGTCCGCCGCCAAGGTGAATTGCGGAACGGCCAGCAGTTCGCCATTGATCTCC
>SHXK01000061.1 GCA_009693335.1 Betaproteobacteria bacterium
CGTAGTTCTTCGCCTCACCACCGTACTTCTTGGCCAGAATATGCGTCATCGCCGCCGTCAGCGTCGTCTTGCCGTGATCCACGTGGCCTATCGTCCCCACGTTCAAGTGCGGCTTCAGTCTCTCAAATTTGCTTTTTGCCATGACGGACCTTTAGTGGTTATTTTTTCGCGCTGATTACCGCTTCAGCGACGTTCCTCGGCGCTTCGGCATAGTGCTTGAATTCCATTGTGTAGGTGGCGCGGCCCTGCGACAAGGAACGCATCGTGGTCGAGTAACCGAACATCTCGCCCAGCGGCACCTCGGCCTTGATGATCATGGTACCCGCGACGTCTTCCTGCCCCTGCAGCACACCGCGACGCGCGGAAAGGTCACCGATCACATTGCCCACGAAGTCGACCGGCGTCTCAACCTCGACCGCCATGATCGGCTCGAGCAGCACCGGAGTCCCGGCGCGCATGCCGTCCTTGAAGGCGAAGATGGCGGCCATCTTGAAGGCATTTTCGTTCGAGTCCACGTCGTGGTAGGAACCGTCGAACAGGGTCACCTTCACGTCCACCACCGGGTAGCCGGCAAGCACCCCATCCAGCAAGGCCTCGTCAACCCCCTTCTTCACCGCCGGAATGAATTCCTTGGGCACCCTGCCACCTTTGACGCCATCAACGAACTCGTAGCCCTTGCCGTGCTGCGGTTCGAGTTTCAGCCAGACGTGGCCGTACTGGCCACGGCCGCCCGATTGTTTGATGAACTTGCCCTCGGAGTCGAGTGTTTTCTTGAACGTTTCGCGGTAAGCCACCTGTGGCTTGCCGACCGAGGCTTCGACGCCGAATTCGCGTCGCATGCGATCAACGATGATCTCCAGATGCAGCTCGCCCATGCCGGAGATAATGGTCTGACCAGATTCCTCGTCGGTGTGTACGCGGAATGACGGATCCTCCTGCGCCAGACGGTGCAATGCCACGCCCATCTTTTCCTGATCGACCTTGGTCTTGGGCTCCACGGCCTGCGAGATCACTGGTTCCGGGAACTCCATCTTCTCCAGTGTGATCGACTTTTTCACGTCGCAGATGGTCTCGCCGGTAATGACGTCCTTCAGACCAACCACCGCGGCGATATCGCCAGCGCGGACTTCCTTGATCTCGGCGCGCTCGTTGGCATGCATCTGCAGCAAACGACCAATGCGCTCTTTCCTGCCGCGCACCGAAGTCAGAACCGTATCGCCGGAGGCCAGCACACCGGAGTACACCCGGATAAACGACAGTTGGCCAACGAACGGGTCGGTCATGATCTTGAAGGCGAGCGCGGCGAATGGCTCATCGTCGACGGGCCGGCGCGAATCGGGCTCGCCCTTGTGGTTCTCGCCCTTCACCGGCGGGATATCCACGGGCGACGGCAGGTAGTCGACGACGGCGTCCAACATCGCCTGCACACCTTTGTTCTTGAACGCGGTGCCGCACAGCATCGGCACGATCTCGTTGTTGATCGTCCGTAGGCGGATACCCTTCTTGATTTCCTCGACCGACAACTGGTTCGACTCGAGGTACTTGTTCATCAGCTCTTCATTCGCTTCGGCAGCGGCCTCGACCATCTTTTCGCGCCATTGCTTCGCTTCCGAGAGGAGCTCAGTGGGAATCTCTTTTCTCTCGAACTTCATACCCTGGGAAGCCTCGTCCCAGTAGATCGCCTGCATCGTGACGAGATCCACCACACCTTCGAACTTGTCCTCGGCGCCAATCGGAATCTGGATCGGCACCGGGTTGCCCTTCAGGCGGTCCTTGATGTGCTCGTAGGACTTGAAGAAGGTGGCGCCGACGCGGTCCATCTTGTTGATGAACGCGAGTCGCGGCACCTTGTACTTATTCGCCTGACGCCACACCGTCTCGGACTGCGGTTGCACGCCGGCGACCGCGTCGTAGACCATGCAAGCACCGTCGAGCACGCGCATCGAGCGCTCGACTTCGATGGTGAAGTCGACGTGGCCCGGGGTATCGATGATATTGATGTGGTGCTCGGGATAGGAAAGGTCCATACCTTTCCAGAAGCAGGTGGTGGTGGCCGAAGTAATGGTGATACCGCGCTCTTGCTCTTGCTCCATCCAGTCCATGGTGGCCGCGCCGTCATGCACCTCGCCAATCTTATGATTGACGCCGGTGTAGAACAGGATGCGCTCGGTGGTCGTGGTTTTCCCTGCGTCGATATGCGCCGAGATGCCGATGTTCCGATAACGTTCGATTGGGGTCTTGCGTGCCACGTTCATCACCTTGCCAAAATTCCCTGATGGAGCCTGTGTTTAGAAGCTGCCGTGTTCAAAACCTGTAATGCGAGAAAGCCTTGTTGGCTTCGGCCATGCGGTGCACTTCTTCGCGTTTCTTCATCGCCCCGCCACGGCCTTCGGCCGCTTCCGCCAGCTCGCCCGCCAGACGCGCCATCATCGACTTCTCGCCGCGCTTTTGCGCCGCCTCGCGGATCCAACGCATCGACAGCGCCATGCGCCGCACCGGACGAACCTCGACCGGAACCTGGTAGTTCGCGCCACCGACACGGCGGCTCTTCACCTCGACCACCGGCTTGACGTTCTGCACTGCCTGGGAAAACACCTCGATCGGATCCTTGCCCGACTTCGACTTGACCATCGCCAGAGCGCCATAAACGATGCTCTCGGCGACCGATTTTTTGCCGCGCGTCATGAGCACGTTCATGAACTTCGCCAAGTCGATACTGGCGAACTTCGGGTCCGGGAGGATTTCGCGCTTGGGAACTTCTCTGCGTCGCGGCATGCGGTCTCTCTTTGTACTGTCGTTTGTTTCGAGTTAAGCCGTCTTCGCCATCTTGGCGCCGTACTTAGAGCGGCTCTGCTTGCGATCTTTCACGCCCTGCGTATCGAGCGATCCACGCACGATGTGGTAGCGCACGCCCGGCAAATCCTTTACCCGGCCGCCACGGATCAGCACCACCGAGTGCTCCTGCAGATTGTGGCCTTCGCCGCCGATGTAGCCGATCACCTCGAAGCCGTTGGTGAGGCGCACCTTGGCGACCTTACGCAGCGCCGAGTTCGGCTTTTTCGGGGTGGTCGTATAGACCCGAGTGCAGACGCCCCGCTTTTGTGGCGAGCCGGCCAGGGCCGGTACCTTGGACTTGGCCTTTTTGGCATCGCGCCCGTGGCGCATTAACTGATTGACGGTAGGCATGTTTTTGTCGTTTCCAGAAACGAGCCGGGCGACCACGTTTGCTACCCGCGTAGCCGCCCAGATGCAAAAAAGAGGCCGGATTATAAAGAGCTTTTGGGCGCGACGCAAGGATTCATGCGTAGCCATATTAAACTTGGGGAATATGGCCAAACAAGATTACAACTGCGCGCACCGGCTGCGGGTACGCTGGGCCGAGGTGGACATGCAGCAAGTGGTGTTCAACGGCCACTACCTCACCTACATAGACACTGCGCTCGCCGATTACTGGCGCGCGATCGGCCTCGCCTATCCGCAAGGCTATGTCGACAGTTATGCCAACGACATATTCCTGCGCAAAGCGACGGTGGAATACCTAGGTCCGGCGCATTACGACGACCAGCTGTGCGTGTACTGCCGCACCTCCAGGCTCGGGGGCAGCAGCATGACTTTGCTATTTGAAATCTGGCGCGAGCAGCCCGATCCTTCGCCCGCACCGCTGATCACCGCCGAACTGGTGTACGTCAATGCGGATCCGCAGACGATGCAGGCGGCGCCGCTGCCCGCAGACCTGCGCGCACGCGTGCGCGGCTACGAGCGCCTGCAAGCTATCGAGGCCCCGAGATGAGCGGCCCGCTGCTTTACTGGGAAGACTTTCCTCCCGGAGAGACGATGGAGCTTGGCAGCCATACGTTCACCGAAACGCAGATCATCGAGTTCGCACGCCAGTTCGATCCCCAGCCCTTCCACATCGATCCACTAGCGGCGAAGAACTCGTTCTTCGGCGGCCTGATCGCGAGCGGCTGGCACACTTGCGCCATCGCCATGCGCTTGATGGTGGACAAGTACATGGCGCGCTCCGCCAGCCTGGGTTCGCCGGGTCTGGACAACATCCGCTGGCTGTCGCCGGTACGCGCCGGCGACACCATCCGCTATCGGCGCACCACCACCGCGGTGCGGCCCTCGCAGAGCAAGCCCGACATTGGCCTGGTTCATTCGCGCTGGGAAGCGCTAAACCAACACGGCGAGACCGTGATGACCATGGAGGGCTGGGGCATGTTCCGCCGGCGAACTGAAGCAACCGCCGCGGGAATACCCCTACCAAGCTAGTGCTGGCGGTCGTAGCCGTAGAAAGCGAGCAGCAAACGGGCGATGCGGTAGCTGATCCAGATCCGCGCCCGCAGCAGCAGCCCCAGGCGTCCCCTGCGCCGGGGAATTGCCGTCGAGCCGTTTTCTATCGCTTCGTACAGGCTGGCACGCAGCTCGGCGGCAAATTCCGCGTCATCAACGAAGATATTTGCTTCCCGCGCCAGCAACAGGCTCAACGGGTCGATGTTCGACGAACCGACGCTGGCGATGCGGCCGTCGAAGACCGCCACTTTCGCGTGCAGGAGACTGCGGTGATATTCCTGGATCCTCACGCCGACCAGCAGCAAAGAGTCATACAAAGCCCGCGTGGCGTAGTGCAACAGCCGGTATTCGGCCTTGCCCTGCAGTAGCACCGTGACCTTCACCCCGCGCCGTGCCGCGCGCGCCAGCGCGCCGCGGAAGCGGCGGCCCGGAAAAAAATAAGCGCTGGCGATCACTACCTCGTCGCGCGCCGCGTTGATCAGCTCGAGGTAGGCATCCTCGATATCGCGCCGGTGCCGCAAGTTGTCCCGCACCACCAGCGCCGCGCGCTGTCCGCCGGAGGCAACTTGCCGCGCCGGGAGCAAGTGCTGGGGCGCACGGCCTGTCAGCGCCGCAAACCCCGGCCAGCGCCGCCAACGCCGACCGAAGGTGGCCCAGGAGACGCGCGTCCAGAGCTTTGAGGTCTCCGCGCGTACACCTGCCGCGAGCGGGCCTTCGATGCGCACGGCGTAGTCGTAGCGCGGCGGCGTCTGGTCAGGCGTGTCATAGTCGTCGATGATGTTGATGCCACCGACAAAGGCGACCGCCCCGTCGATGCTCGCCAGCTTACGGTGCATGCGGCGCAGCCGCGTGCGCTGCCGCCACGGGGGCCAGGGGCTGATGTTGGGGCGGAATACCAGCACCTCGGCGTTCGCCTCGGACAATATCTGCCGAAAGCGCGGCGCGAAATCGTGCGCACCGTAGCCGTCGAGCAGCAGATGCGTCAGGACGCCGCGCGCCGCAGCGCGCGCCAGAGCATCCGCAACCAGGCTCCCGGTCTGGTCGTCAGCCAGGATGTAGGCCTCGAGGAATACTTCCTCTGTTGCCGCGTCGATCGCGGCGACCAGCGACGGGAAGTACTGCTCGCCGTTCTTCAGCAGCGTGAGCCGATTGCCCTCGACATAGTCAATCACGTTCGAGCTCCGCGCTCACCGCCAGGTGGTCCGAGAGCAGATCCCAGGGCGGGCCGCTATGCACCTGCGAATCGAGCACTTTGAAGCCGCGCACGTAGATGCGGTCCAGATGCAGCAGCGGCAGCATGCTCGGATAGGTGCGACCGTGCCGGCCGCCCGCGGCCACCGATACTTCGGTCATGCCGAGGCTTTGCTCGAGGATGTTACTGGCGCGTTGGCGCCAGTCGTTGAAGTCGCCCGCCACAATGATCGGCAAGCGCTTGTCAGCGAGCTCCTCCAGCCGTGCAGCGATGGCCTCGAGCTGTCGGCGGCGACCGCGCTCATGCAAGGAGAGGTGCACGCAGACACAGTGCAGGTTGCGCCGCCAGCCCGGCACCTTGACCACCGTGTGCAGCAGTCCCCTACGCTCGAAACGGTGATCCGAGACATCCTCGTTTTCCGAGGACAGGATCGGATAGCGCGAGAGCACCGCGTTGCCGTAGTGGCCGTGCTGGTGCACGCGATTGGGACCGTACACATGCTTGAGTTCCTCGCCAGCCAGGAACTTATGCTGCGACTCGCCCGGCCAGGTCGCAAAGCGCAGCGCATGGCGCTGGTTCAGGCCGGCCACTTCCTGCAGGAACACCAGATCGGGGGCCAGCGTACGCAAGCCTTCGCGCAATTCATGAATCACCATGCGCCGATTGAACTGCGACAGCCCCTTGTGGATATTCAGCGTGACGACTCGCAGCTTCGCCGTCATCGTAGCTCGCAACCCCGAGGCTTCCCGGTTAGCGCGCGCATAGGCCGAGTATGCCGATCGCATCGCGGTTCGACCATGAAAAACATTTTCCGGCCGCCTCCCGCCACGGCAGCCACAGACTGGCGAGGTGCTCCTGGGGCGCCAGCACCACCGGCACGCGCCCCGGCAGCTCGAGGCTGAACACATGCTCGGTATTGTGCGTCGTTCCCGGCACGAACCGGTGCCGCCACTGCGCGAAGATCTCGAAGGTATAGGCCAGGTCCCAGCGCTTAAGGTCGGCCGGCTGCGCCGCTATCCCTGTTTCCTCGCGCAATTCGCGCCGCGCCGCCTCGGCCAGCGGCTCGTCGGCTCGTTCGAGCGATCCGGTGACCGATTGCCAAAACCCGGGCTGCCCCGCACGCTCGATCAGCAGCACTTCCTTGCCCGCCGTATGCACCACGACCAGCACCGAAACCGGCAGCTTCGAGATCATGATGTCGGTTTCACTGTTGTGGATTCAGTGACGTGGATTCACTGGCGTGGATTCACTGGCGACTTTTATACAACTCGGGCAACTGCGCGAACAAGGGCGCACCGCTCACGAAGACGGCGAAAAACGGTTGCTGGCGATCCGCCCACCCGGCGGCCACTAGGGCGAGGATCTCGACAAAGATGCCGCGCTCATCGTCAGTCAACCCTCCCGCACCCTCGATGAGCAGCACATGGCCGCCGGCTGGCGACCAGGAAAGGTCGCTCAAGCAGTCTTCGAGCGCATCCCAGTTGCCGCCGAACCACTGCGGAAACTCCAGCGCACGCGCCATGCACCCCATCAGCGCCTCTTTCCCAGTCACTCCCGCCAGGTCGATGCGCGCGACCTGCAGCCTGCTGCCGCGCGTCGCCTCGAGAATTTCGTCCGTGCACGATGTCCGATACACGCCGGACTTGGCAGCATCGCTCAAGCGCTGCAGAAGCTTGCCCATGTGTTACTCCAGGATGCTCTGGAAGCTGCGATAGTGGTCGTCGGTGTAGTAAAGCCTACCATCCCGGCCCGCCACGATGCGGCGCGCGCCGCGATCTTTCGCGCCCGGCGTTGTCACCGTGTATTCACGGTACCAGCCGCGCTCCTGCGGCGGCAAGATTTTTTCCCGATTGCCGAAGGCAATGCCGTCGCGGCGATGGGGAAACGGCCCGCCCTTGCGAACCAGGACGATGGTATGGCGCGCCTCGGGCGGCAGGGCCGCCGCCTTGATATCCGCCATGCCCGCTAAAGCAAAACCGCCGCAGGAAACCGCCAGGGCGAGCAGTCCCGCCAGTAATCTCACCGGCGTGGCGCGTCTAATCCGAGTTTCGCAAGCGGATGTGGAGCTCGCGCAACTGACGCTCGGTCACGGGGGACGGCGCGCCGGTAACTAGGTCCTGGCCGCGTTGCGTTTTCGGGAATGCGATCACGTCGCGGATCGCCTCCGCGCCGGCCATCAGCGCCACCAAGCGATCAAAACCGAAAGCGATGCCGCCGTGCGGCGGCGCCCCGTACTGCAGCGCCTGCAAGAGGAAACCGAACTTCGCTTGTTGGTCCTCGGGCGAGATCCTGAGTGAACGGAATACCTGCTGCTGGATCTCCTGGCGATGGATACGCACCGAACCGCCGGCGACTTCCCAGCCGTTGAGCACCATGTCGTAGGCCTTGGCGTAGGCCTTGCCGGGATCGGTTTCGATAAATGCCTCGTGGCCGTCTTTCGGACTGGTGAAGGGATGGTGGCGCGCCTGCCATTGCTTCGCTTCCTCGTCGTACTCGAACATCGGAAAATCCACCACCCACAACGGCCGCCAGCCCGTTTCGGCCAAGCCACGGTCGTGGCCAACCTTCTGGCGCAAACCGCCGAGGCAGGCATTGCAGGCCGTGGCTTTGTCGGCGCCGAAAAAGATCAGGTCTCCGTCTTGGGCCTTGGTTCTGGAAAGAATCTCGTGCAATACAGACGCCGGAAAAAACTTCACGATCGGCGACTGCAGGCCCTCGGCGCCTTTGGCGATCTCATTCACCTTGATCCAGGCCAGACCCTTGGCGCCAAGACCGCGCAGGTATTCGGTGTAGCCGTCGATCTCACCGCGCGTCAGCGTGGCGCCCCCCGGAACGCATAGCGCCGCGACGCGGCCGCCATCCGCATTCGCCGGCCCGGAGAACACCTTGAATTCGACATCCTTCATGATGTCGGTGAGTTCGGTCAGCTTCATCGGTACGCGCAGATCCGGTTTGTCGACGCCGTAGTCGCGCATTACCTGCTCATAAGTCATCACCGGGAAGGGCTCGGGCAAAGCGACGTTCAGCACCTCCTTGAACAGATGGCGCGCCAGCGCTTCCATCAGCGTGCGTATCGCCTCCTCGCCAAGGAAAGAAGTCTCGACGTCGATTTGCGTGAACTCGGGCTGGCGGTCGGCGCGCAGGTCCTCGTCGCGGAAGCACTTCACGATCTGGTAATAGCGATCGAAGCCCGCGATCATCAACATCTGCTTGAACAACTGCGGACTCTGCGGTAACGCGTAAAAATGCCCGTCACTGAGGCGCGAGGGCACCAAAAACTCGCGCGCGCCTTCCGGCGTGGATTTGTAGAGTACCGGCGTCTCGATGTCGATGAAGCCACGATCATCGAGAAAAGCCCGCGCCGCTCTGGCCGTCCGATGGCGCAGACGCAGGTTCTTCTGCATCACCTCGCGGCGCAGGTCGAGGATGCGGTGCTCGAGGCGCACCGTCTCCGAGAGGTTTTCATCGTCGATCTGGAACGGCGGCGTCATCGAGGGGTTGAGGATTTCGACCTCATGCGCCAGCACCTCGACCTCGCCCGAGGGCAGGTTCGGGTTAACGGTCCCTGTAGGCCGCGCTCTCACCAGCCCGGTGATCCTGAGGACGAACTCGCCGCGCACCTTGTCGGCCAGCTTGAAAGCACCTGCGCGGTCCGGGTCGCACACCACCTGCGCCAGGCCCTCGCGGTCGCGCAGGTCGATGAAGATCACGCCACCGTGGTCGCGGCGGCGCTGCGCCCAGCCAGCCAGCGTCACGACTTCGCCGATCATCGCCGTGGACAACGCACCGCAATAGTGGCTGCGCATGCTCACTGGTTGTTTGCTTTGCGATCCGCCCTGCCGCTGGGCGGCACCACGCCCATCGAGATGATGTATTTCAGCGCTTCGTCCACACTCATATCCAGCTCGATCACGTCCTTGCGCGCCACCAGCATGAAGTAGCCGCCGGTTGGGTTGGGGGTGGTGGGCACGTACACGCCGAGGTAGTCGCCCTTGAGGTGATTGACGAGGTCGCCTCCCGGCACGCCGGTCAGGAAAGCGATCGTCCACATGCCATCGCGCGGCCACTGCACCAGCAGCGCCTTGCGGAAAGCCTGACCGCTGGAAGAAAACAAAGTGTCGGAAATCTGCTTGACGCTCGAATAAATCGAGTTCACCACCGGTATGCGATGCAGGATGTGGTGCCAGAGATGGACCAGACGCGCGCCCAACAGGTTGGTGGCGAACAAGCCGGTAAGCAACACGATCACCAGCGTCATCACCACACCCATGCCGGGCACGTGCAGGCCGAGCCAGTTTTCGGTGCGCAAGGCCATCGGCAGCAACAACAGGGTCTGGTCGAGCGCATCCACGACCAGCTTCAACACCCAGAGGGTGATGACGAGCGGGATCCAGATGAGCAGTCCGGTGATGAGATGTTTTTTCATGGCTTGACAAAAAAACCTGGCCTAGGGTCCGGGAGACGAGTCTCCCGGTTCATCCCTGGGTCCGGGAGACGAGTCTCCCGGTTCATCCACGCACCGGGTCTGCGTTCTGGCAGGTTCAATTCGTGGTGCTGACAGGCGTCTTCTTCTGCGCCTTCACTTCAGTCTTTTCCGAGGTCTTGGCTTCGATTTTGGTCGCGGACTGCGCTTCGGTTTTCGCCTCCGACTTCACTTCGTCCTTGACGTCAGCCTTGGCCTCAGGCTTGGCGGCATCTGGTTTCTTGCCGCCCTTGAAATCAGTCGCGTACCAACCCGAGCCCTTCAACTGGAAGCCGGCGGCCGTCAACTGCTTTTGGTACTTCTTCTTGCCGCATGCCGGACACTTAGTGAGAGGGGCGTCGGACACTTTGCACAGGTGGTCCTCCTGGTGGCCGCAGGCCGAACACTGGTACTCGTAGATCGGCATGGCTGTGTCTCAAGCTCCTGAATCGGCTTGCATTATATCGCCAACGGTCGGCTCTCAGAATGGAATGTCGTCTTCCATGTCGTCGAATTTTCCCGCTGGCTTCTTCGCCGCGGCGCCGACTTTCGCGGCAGCATCGATCTTGTCCGCCGCCTCTGCCCTAGGCTCGCCGGTTCCAGCACGCGAGCCGAGCATCTGCATGGTGTCGGCGCGGATCTCGGTGGTGTAGCGTTCCTTGCCTTCTTTGTCGGTCCACTTGCGCGTACGCAGGCTGCCCTCCACATATACCTGCGAGCCTTTCTTCAGGTATTCACCGGCGATTTCGGCGAGCCGGCCGAAGAACGACACGCGGTGCCACTCGGTGGCCTCCTTCTTTTCCCCGCTCGCCTTGTCCTTCCACGTATCGGTGGTGGCGACGCTGATATTGGCGACCGCTTCGCCGCTCGGCAGATAGCGCGTTTCCGGATCCCGGCCGAGATTGCCCACGATGATTACTTTATTTACCGAAGCCATGCCTCACCTCCTCTGGTTCAAGTCCGTCCTCTTTCACCCAACGCAAAATCCGGTGCGCGGTTGACCGGTGCTCTGCTCTGGGGCGCGCGCATCCCGGCAGCCAATCCCAGCCATGCCAGGGTCAGCACCGCGCAGACGCCAAACAGCACACTGGCGCCATAGCGACCGGCAATCCAGCCACCGCCCAGGCCGCCGAAGAACAAGCCCAGCGTCTGGGCAGTGTTATACACGCCGATCGCCGCGCCACGCGCCTGCGTCGGCGCCAGACGCGAAACCAGCGAAGGCAACAGCGCCTCCAGGGCGTTGAAGGCGACGAAAAAAACCAGCAGCAGCAGCCCCAGCACCAGCAGGCCGGCGTCCACCACCGCGAATCCGACCAGGGCGGCGACGAGCAGGGCAATGCAGACGATCAGCACCGGCTTGGGCTTGTTGCGGCGGTCGGCGTACAGGATCGGCGGCACCATCAGTAGAAACGAGATCAATACCGCGGGCAGATACAGCTTCCAGTGCGCCGCTAGCTCCAGGCCGGCGTTGACGATCATCACCGGCACCACGAGGAACATGGCGTAGAGCACGAAGTGCAGCACAAAAATGCCGGTATGCAGACGCATCAATTCGCGATCCAAGAACATCCGCTTGCCGGCCGCCGCTACCGGTTTGGCCGCAGCGCCCGGCGTCGCCATGGGTGCGTCCGGCACCTGGGTCTTCACTACCCAGATCGCGGCCAGCGCCAGCACACCGGTGATCACGAACAGACCGTCCATGCCGATGACCTGGTATAGCACCGGCGCGGCGACCAGCGAGAGCGCGAAGGTGAAGCCGATCATGGAGCCGATCATCGCCATCACCTTGGTGCGGTGCTGCTCGCGCGTCAGATCGGCGGCCAGCGCCATCACCACGGAAGAAATCGCGCCGGCGCCCTGCAGCGAGCGGCCCACAATGGCGGTCCAGATGTCACCGGCCGTAGCGGCGAGGAAACTTCCCGCGGCAAAAATCACCAGGCCGACATAGATCACCGGCTTGCGACCCCAGCGATCCGACGCCATGCCGAAAGGAATCTGCAACAGACCCTGGGTGAGTCCGTAGATACCGAGGGCCACGCCCACCAGCGTCAACTGATCGCCGCCGGCGAGCTGTGGCGCATGCAGTGCGAACACCGGAAGAATTAAGAACAGGCCCAGCATGCGCAGCCCAAAGACGCCAGCCAAGCTGGCGCCCGCGCGAATTTCAGACAAGGTCATCCGTTCGGACTGCATAGAAGAGGTGAGAGCCGGCGGGGAAAGCGACTATATTAGCAAGTTTACTTTCGGATTCCAGCACTTGGCCTCATCCTCGACGAAAAACCAGGCGCATCCGGTGATGCATCAAGCCGCGATCCGCATCCGCGGGGCGCGCACGCACAACTTGAAGAACCTGAACCTTGAGTTGCCACGGGAAAAATTGGTGGTGATCACCGGCTTGTCGGGCTCCGGCAAATCCTCGCTCGCTTTTGACACGCTCTACGCCGAAGGACAACGCCGCTACGTCGAGTCCTTATCGACCTACGCACGACAGTTCCTCGAGCTCATGGAAAAACCAGACGTCGACCTGATCGAGGGTCTGTCGCCGGCCATCGCCATCGAGCAGAAAGCGGCCAGCCACAACCCACGCTCGACGGTAGGCACCGTCACCGAAATCCACGACTACTTGCGACTGCTCTACGCGCGTGTCGGCACGCCCTACTGTCCCGAGCACGACCTCGCGCTAGAAGCGCAAACGGTGGCGCAGATGGTCGATCAGGTGCTGGCGCTGCCCGAGGACACCAAACTCATGGTCCTCGCGCCCGTGGTCGCCGGCCGCAAAGGAGAACAACTAGAACTGTTCGAGGAACTGCGCGCCCAGGGCTTTACGCGGGTGCGGGTGGACGGCAAGGTGCACGACCTGGAAAACGCGCCGCGCTTGGCGAAACACGCAAAACACACGGTGGCAGTGGTGATCGACCGGCTGCGCGCGCGCGCTGACGCAAAGCAGCGCCTTGCCGAATCCTTTGAAACCGCGCTGCGCCAGGCGGACGGGCGGGCGATTGTGGTTGACGTTGACAACCATAAGGAACATCTATTTTCCGCACGCTTCGCCTGCCCAAAATGCGACTACGCGCTCGCCGAACTCGAGCCACGGCTGTTCTCGTTCAATAATCCGCTGGGCGCCTGCCCCCGCTGCGATGGCCTGGGCGCGGTGGAATTCTTCGATCCGCGCCGCGTGGTGGCGTATCCGAACCTGAGCTTGGCCGGCGGCGCCATCAAGGGCTGGGACCGGCGTAACCATTTTTACTACTCGATGCTGACAGCGCTGGCGCGGCATTACCGCTTCGACATCGAGGCGCCCTGGGAGATGCTCGACGACCAGACCCAAGCACTGATACTGCACGGCTCG
>SHXK01000062.1 GCA_009693335.1 Betaproteobacteria bacterium
CCGGATTTGGCGAACTTGCCACCGGCGTGCAGCATGGTGAAAGCAACCTCGACCGCCGGTTTTTTTTCCACCGGGTGCATGTCCACCGGGACACCGCGGCCCTGGTCCTCGACTTCGACCGAGCCGTCGCTAAAGACGCTCACCGTGATCTGCTTGCCGAAACCAGCCAGCGCTTCGTCAATGGCGTTGTCGATCGCCTCCTGCACGATGTGCAGTGGGTGGATCGTATGCGTGTACATGCCCGGCATGCGCCGGACCGGCTCCAGCCCTTTCAGGGCCTGGATCGCGGAGGCGTCGTATACCTGCGGCTTAGCCATATATCCAGTGTCTGCTCAATCGTTTACCACTACACATTGTAGCGCCGCCGCCGCTGTGCCACGCCCGAGCGGCCGGGCGCCTCGAGCGGCACGCCCTCGGCAAGCGCTGCCTGCGCCAGTTGCCGATCAAGCGTGATAAGTCCAAATCCCTGCCGAATGGCGAGTTCGAGATAAGCGGCGTCGTAGGTGCTGAGCTGGCGCCGCGCCGCCACAGCGCTGATGGCCTGCATGTCCGGAAGCGCCGAGTCCACCCTGATCCGGAGCCGCGAAGCCTGATCCAACGCTTCCAGCCTACGCGCATGGTCGATGCGACGCTTTCTTTCAGCGACCAGCAGGGCATTGGGAATTTCCAGGCGCCACACCGATGGCGCCCAGTATTCGATCCTGTCGATCGCGTCGAGCAGCGAGTCGGTGAATGCCGTGCGCTCGTCCACGAGGAACCACGGCAACGTGACCGACGCGTCCACGACAAACGCCATCAGTAGCGCCGTCCGGCCTTGATGAGTTCGGGAATCGTACTGCCGGGCTTGGCGCCGCGATCCCTGCCGACGCGGGTGCGCTTGATCTCCTCGATCAGCGCCTGAAGACGCATCTGCTCGTCGTCAGACCTGACGGCCACCAGCTGCGCCACCGCCTTGCCGCGCCGCGTGATGGTGACGGACTCTCCCGCCTCGACTTTGTTGAGCAATTCGGCGAGCTTGGTCTTGGCCTCGAAAGCACCGACAACGATCCCCATGAGCCTCTCCAACTAGACAACTAGTTGGCATGGTAGCGGGCTGTCCCTTAGCTGTAAAGCTCGGCGGCGCTTGAGAGCTTTTCCAGCTTGGCAAGGCGATCGAACAGCCTGCTCCTGGCGAGAATGTCGAGCGACCGGCCGATGCAGTCCTCGAACTTGGCACGCAACGCGTCCATGCCGATGGGGTTGCGCGCGTGGCCGAGCGCATAGCGCACCGGCCCGCTGGCGAGCACGGTGCCATCGGCGAGGCGCACCGAGACGCTGTCGTGCGGCGCGAACAGCGGCTCGTCGCGGTCGGCCTCGTCCACCGTGGTGATCCGGACCTTGGGCAGGAGCGACTGCACCGGTACCGAGCGCACAAACTCGTCGGTCAGTTCTGCTAGACTCACCCGGCCGGCGACGACCGACGCGGCGGCGGCGAACTCGGCGCTGAACTTGGCGTCGAGCCCGGTCTGCGGCCGGCTGTGGCGCAGCACGCTGGCCTGGAGTTTTCCGATGGTCAATTCTATTTCCGTGATTTTTTCCGGGGAAATATTGTTCTTCGAACCCAAAGCCAAAAGACCATCAATTGACCTGTGCAACGCATAGCACACCGGGTAACGCTTGACGTTGAGCCCCAGGCGCAGGATGTGCCAGTCGCGCCCGGCGGCGATGTCGCCGTCGGTGCGCACGCGCCCCTTGGGCGAGAACGCCTGCAGCATCCCGCCGCGGTGCTCGATGGCGTCAGGCGAGGAGGTCATGCCGGCAGCGGCCAGCCGTGCGGCGGTGAGGCCGCTCTGGGCCGCGCGCCCCGCCTGGAACGGCTTGGTCATCGAGCCGAAGTTGGCCGTCAGGCCCGCGCACATGGAGGCCGCGATGCCGAGGGCGCAGGCACTGCGCTCGGCATCTAGCCGCGCCAGGCGCGCGGCAGCTGCGGCGGCGCTGAGTGCGCCGAACACCGCGGTCGGGTGCCAGCCCTTGCCGTGGTGCTGGTCCTGGTCGCGCCCGCTCAGCTCGGCCCACACCTCGTAGCCGGCGACGTAGGCGGCGACCATCTCGGCGCCGCTGGCACCCAGGCGCTCGCCCTCGGCCAGAATCGCCGGCACCAGCACCACGCTCGGATGGCCGTCGATGCCGACGTCGTCGTAGTCGAGCGCGTGCGCCGCCGTGGCGTTGATAAGTGCCGCTTCGGGTGACGAGGTCCTGCCGCGATCGAACAGGATGTGCGCTTCGGCCCGTTCCGGGAAAAGCTTCTCCTCGAAAAGAATCCGCGCAACCGGCTCGTCTCTCCCCGCAAACATCACGCCGATGCAGTCGATAAAACCGCGCTTAGCGGTCTCCACTGCCGCCGCCGGAATCTTCCGGTATTCGAGCGAGGCGACGAATTCGGCCAGCTGGCGGGTCAGTCCGCTCATGTCAGTAGCTCCGAGGCATGTATGGTTTCAGGCATGAATGGTTTCACTTGCCTTCGAATCTGGGTTTTCTCTTCTCATTGAAGGCCTGCACCCCCTCGCGCCGGTCCGCGGTATCCACCAGCCGGTTGTAAGCCTCGATCTCGAAGCGGTAACCGGTGAGCAGATCCATTGACAGACCATGGTGGATCGACTTCTTCGCTTGCCGGATCGAGAGCGGCCCGTTCTCGGCGATCGCCTGCGCCGTGGCGAGCGCCTCCTCGAGGAGTTGCGCCGGTTCGCAAACGCGATTGACGAGGCCCCATTCGAGACCCTCCGCGGCGCTGAAGGGGCGCGCGGTGAAGATCAGCTCTTTGGCGCGCCGCTCGCCCACCGCGCGCGGCAGGTTCTGCGTGCCCATGCCGCCGGGCATGATCCCCAGCCGCGTCTCGGAAAGCGCCAGGCGCACGCCGGGGACGGCATAGACAAAATCACAGCACAGGGCCAATTCCAACCCGCCGCCGTAGGCATGCCCGTTCACTGCGGCGATTACCGGCAGCGTGCATTCGACCAGCGCCATGAAAGCGCGCTCAAAGATCTCGTGCTGCGCCTGCCACTGGGTCTGGGTCATGCCGTCGCGCTCTTTCAGGTCGCCCCCGGCGCAGAACGCTCGTTCACCCGCGCCCGTCACGATGACGCAGCGCAGGTTGCCTGGCGCAGCGGAAAGCCGCGTCCACAGGTCGAGCTGATCGCGACCCATCTGGGTATTGAGGGCGTTCAGCACCTCGGGGCGATTGAGCCGCACCAGCAGCAAGTGCTCGCCACGCGGCTCGATGGCGAGGGTTTCGTAGTGCGGCCAGCTCATGGCGCCTCAACCCAGGGTCGGCATGTGCAGGCCGGGCGCGGGCGTGTCCTGGTGGGGCCAGCGCGTGGTAACGGCTTTGGTGCGAGTGTAGAACTTCACCCCCTCCATGCCGTGCACGTGCAGATCGCCGAAAAGGGAATTTTTCCAGCCACCGAACGAGTAGAACGCTACCGGCACCGGGATCGGCACATTGATGCCGACCATGCCGACCTGCACCTCGTTCTCGAAGCGCCGCGCCGCGCCGCCCGACTCGGTAAAAATCGCCGTGCCATTGCCGTAAGGGTTGGCGTTGACGATGGCAATCGCTGCCTCGAGGGTCGCCGCGCGCAGCACCACCAACACCGGTCCGAAAATCTCGTTCTTGTAGATTTCCATCTCGGGCTTGACGTGATCGAAAAGCGTGGCGCCCAGGAAGTAGCCCTCTTGCAACGGCGGCGTGCTGCCGTCCAGCACCAGCTTGGCGCCTTCTTTTTTGCCCTGCGCGATGAAGGCGGCGACCTTGTCGCGGTGTTGCGCGCTGATGAGCGGCCCCATCTCGACTCCGTCACGGTCTCCCGGCCCGATCTTGATGGCGCTGGCTTTACGCTGAAGCAGGGCCAGCAAAGGATCCGCAGCGTCGCCGACCGCCACCACGGCGGAAATCGCCATGCAACGCTCGCCCGCCGAGCCGTAGGCCGCGCCGATCAGCGCGTCGGCGGCGAATTCCAGATCCGCATCCGGCAGCACCACGGCGTGGTTCTTCGCCCCGCCCAGGGCTTGCACGCGTTTGCTGTTGCTGGCGCAGGTCTCGTAGATGTACTTGGCAATGGGCGTGGAGCCCACGAAGGAAACCGCATTCACCAGCGGGTGATGCAACAGCGCATCGACGGCGACTTTGTCTCCGTGCACGACGTTGAATACGCCGTCGGGCAGGCCGGCTTCCTGCAACAGTTGGGCCATGCGGATCGAGGCCGAAGGGACTTTCTCGGAAGGCTTGAGGACGAAACTGTTGCCGCAAGCAATGGCCATCGGGAACATCCACAGCGGCACCATCGCCGGAAAATTGAACGGCGTGATGCCCACGCACACACCCACCGGCTGGCGCAAGGTATGGGTATCCACCGCGGTGCCGACGTTCTCGGAATATTCCCCCTTCAGCAACTGCGGAATGCCGCAGGCGAATTCGATCACCTCGATGCCGCGCTGCACCGAACCCATCGCATCGGGCAGCGTCTTGCCGTGCTCCTCCGTGATCAGGCGCGCGATGTCTTTCTGCTGCGCCTGCATCAGTTGCAGGAATTTTTGCATCACGCGCGCGCGGCGCAGGATAGAGGCATCGCGCCATTCCGGATAAGCGGCGGCTGCGGCCTGGACTGCCTGGTCGATGACCGCTTCGTTGCAGTAGGGAACCCGCTTGGTGATTTGTCCGGTGGCGGGGTTGTAAACCTCTCCCATGCGGCCTGCCGGCAGCACGGCCTTGCCGTTGATCCAGACTGGAACGATGTCGAGCTTCAATTCAACGGGTTTGTTCATAGCGAATCCTAACAATGTTCAGGCCAGGGCGCGCGCCGCGCCAGTTTTCAAGCCACAGGCCTCGAACGCCGCGCGCATCGCTGCTTTTTCTGCATCAGTGAGCGCAAGCAGCGGCCGGCGTACAGCGCCGCCCACCTGGCCCAGCAGCTCCTGCCAGTACTTCTGGTGCGCCGCGGCCTTGCCGGGCGGGCGACTGGATTTGAGTGCCTGGCGCACCGGGTTGAGGCTGGCATGCACCGCACGCGCCTTCACCGTCTCGCCTTTCATCGCCAGCTCGGTGTACTCGTGCATGCGCCGGTCCGCCGCCGTTTGCAGCAGGTAAGGCGGCGTCGAGCACAAGTACACCTGCCAGCCCAGCTCGAGGATGTTGTCCAGCCACTCCTCCTCGTTCGAAGTGCTGACAATCAGGCTATCACCCGCCAGTCGGCTGAGCGCTGCGTAGGTCTCGCGCGGCACGCTGTATTTGATCGCCACCACGTTGGGGATCTGCGCCAGACGCAGGCACAGGTCAGGCTGCAGCAGGTAGCCACAGTCGGGCGGCTGGTTCCACAGCACCACCCCAAGATCCACCTGCGCCGCGATATGGCGGTAGTACTCGTAGAGCGTGTCGTCGCTGTGCGCGCCGAAGTAAAGCAGCGGTGTGTGCACCACGATGTGGTCAGCACCGATATCCTGCGCGTGCTGCGCCAACTCGAGCACCGTGTCCAGGCTCTGATCTGAACACGAAACCATCACCCCGCCGCCGTAGGCTGCCGCCTCCTCTACCGCGATCTGCGCGCTACGTTTTCTCTCGGCCACCGTCATCGAGGAAAACTCCCCCTGCTTGCCGTTAACGAACAGCCCCCTGATGCCGAGCGGCCCATACCAGTGCCGCAGATTCCGGCGCCAGCCGTCCTCGTCCACGGCGTGATCACCACGGAACGGCGTCAGCGTCGCCGCCCAGATGCCGCGCAGGCGTTCACGCGCTTTCGTTTTAGCTACGCTGTTCATCCTTTGCCCGGGTGGAGGGTACCGCAGCGCTTGCAGCTGCGGCGCGCGCGATCCGCGTCGAAAGCGTCGAACGCCAGTGGCAGTTGCGTGGCCAGGTCCGACACATGCGCCTCGACCCGGTGCAGGAGCAAGTGGCAGGAAGCGCAGAACCACTCGAAACCGTCGAGCAGGCCCTTGGGCCGTGTGCGCTCGACGAGCAGGCACAAACTGCCGGCCTGCGGCCGCTGCGGCGAGTGGCGCACGTGCGGGGGCAGGAGGAAGATCGCGCCCTCGTCGAGATCCACGCGCCGCGGACCTTCCGGGGTCATGATCGAAAGGTAGGCAGCGCCCTTGAATTGGTAAAACAGCTCCTCGAGCGGATCATCGTGATAATCGTGACGGCGGTTGGGGCCGCCAACCACCGAGACGATGAAATCGGTGTCGAACCAGAGCTGCTGGATGCACACCGGGGGCTGCAACTGATCCGCTCGCGCCCGAATCCAGGCGTCGAAATCAATAGCCTTGAGGAGGCTGTGCAGGTTAAGAGGCTTCTGGAACTCGGCAGCCAAAGCAGCTCCCCGGACTGAGAAAGGCGACAGTTTAGGCGCGTCACCTGCGAACTTCCAGACCAGAAGCGGCGCCCGGCCTGACAATAGCGGGGTGAGCGCCCCTTTGATTCCTGCCCGCCTCGCCTTCACCCCCGACGGCACGCCGTATTCGCAGGAATACGGCGACCTCTACCACAGTGCCGATGGCGGACTGGCGCAGGCGCGGCAGGTGTTCCTGCAAGGCAACGGCCTGCCCGAACGCTGGCGTGGGCGGCGCCTCTTCACCGTGCTCGAGACCGGCTTCGGCTTTGGTCTGTCGTTCCTCGCCACCTGGCGCGCTTGGCGCGAGGATGCGGCGCGTTGTGAACGGCTGCATTTCGTTTCAATTGAAAAACATCCCTTTCAGACCGCAGATCTGGCGGTGTTGTACGCAAAATATCCTCAACTGCAAAGCGAAGCCACCCAGCTGGCAGCAAGCTGGCCGATGCTGGTGCCGGGCCTGCACCGCCTCGAGTTCGAGGAAGGAAAGCTGGTGTTGAGCCTCTTTCTCGGTGATGTTGCCGAGGGGCTGCCGCAGTTGGCACTCTCGGCGGACGCAATATTTCTCGATGGTTTTGCACCGGCGAAGAACCCGCAAATGTGGGCGCCGCCCCTGCTACGCCATCTCGGACGGTTGGCCGCGCCACAGGCGACGCTCGCCACCTGGAGCGTAGCGGCGCCGGTCCGCTCCGCGCTACAGGCGGCGGGATTCGCGCTCGACAAGCGCCCAGGGTTCGGCGCCAAGAAGGAGATGCTGACGGGGCGTTTGCATGTGCGGCTGGCCCGCGATTCAACTTCAACATCCAATTCGAGCCAGGCTAAAGTAGCCTTGGTGATTGGCGCAGGCGTCGCTGGCGCCGCGGTCTGCGAGCGGCTGGCCTCGCGTGGCTGGCAGGTCACGCTCCTCGAGCGGCACGCCGCAGCGGCGACAGAGGCCTCGGGCAACCACGCGGGA
Source organism: Betaproteobacteria bacterium (assembly GCA_009693335.1). GTDB lineage: Bacteria > Pseudomonadota > Gammaproteobacteria > Burkholderiales > SG8-39 > RBG-16-66-20. Next base: position 7,312 of record SHXK01000062.1, read on the forward strand.
GTCTTCCACCCCATCGTGACCCCAGACGACAGTCTGTTCGCGCGCTGCACCCGCGCCGCCTTTCTGCATCTGCTGGCGCGCTGGCCGGCGCTGAGCGCCCTGCAATGGGACCGCTGCGGCGTGCTGCAACTGGCGCGCGACGACACCGAACAAGCCACGCAGCAACGCGCACTGGAGACCCTTGGCTATCCGGCGCGCTACGCGCAGTTCGACCAAGCACAGGGCGGCCTCTGGTTTCCGCAAGCCGGTTGGGTGCGGCCGAGGAGCCTGGTTGCTGCTTGGATTTCACATTCCGGAAAAAACCTGAAAGTTCAATTTAACAGCGAAGTTGCAGAACTGGTGAAATCCAGGGAAACCTGGCTGGCGCTTGACCGCCATGGCGAGACCATTGCCGCGGCGCCCGTGGTGATCCTGGCCAACGCAGCTGACGCACTACGGCTGTCTCCGCAAAAAGCGGTGCGCTTGCGGCGTGTGCGTGGCCAGATGACCCTGGTGCCCACGATCGAGGGGCTGCAACACGTCCTCCTGCGCGGCGGCATGGCGCTGCCGGGCGTGGACGGCGTTTCGGTGGTCGGCGCGAGCTACGACATTGACGATGAGGATCCGCAACTACGTGCCGACAGCCACGCCGGCAATCTGGCGCGCTTGGAGCTGATGCTGCCAGGCGCAGCGCGCGGCCTCGAGCCGGAGAAGCTGGACGGACGCGTCGCCTTCCGCGCCGTGGTGCGCGACCGGTTGCCGATGATCGGAGCACTGGAGGATCCGCGCGGCGGCGGTTTATATGGCGCCTACGCTTACGGTTCGCGCGGACTGCTGTGGGCGGGCTTGGGCGGCGAACTGCTCGCCAGCCTGCTCGAGGGCGAACCGCTGCCGGTCGAACGCAAGCTCGCAGCAGCGGTTAATCCGGGGCGCTTCGCACTGCGGGCGGCGCGCAGGATGACGGCCGACGGACTTACCAGCGCTCCAGCTTGATGTCGTCGTAGGAAGCGGGCTGCGAGATGGGCTCGATGTGGCTGAGGGTGATCGCATTCGGCAGCCGCGCGCGGATGCGCTCTTCAATCTCCTCCGAGAGCTGGTGCGCGCGATCCACCGGCCACGCATCGGGCACCAGCAGGTGGAAAGAGATGAAGCGCCGCGCCCCGGCCTGGCGCGTTAGCAGGGCGTGGAATTCGACGCCGTAGCGCTGACGGTATTCGGTAAAGATATTCTCGATCTCGGCCAGCTCGGCTGGCGGGATCGCCGCGTCGAGCAGCCCGTCGAGGGAGCGGCGCATCAGCATGAGGCCGGTGAATACGATGTGTGCCGCTACCGCGAGCGCGATCAGCGGGTCGAGGAGGTGCCAGCCGGTGGCGGCGACCAGCGCCACGCCGACGATGATGCCGACCGAGGTCCAGACATCGGTCATCAGATGGTGACCGTCGGCCTCCAGCGCGATGCTGTCCAGGCGACGACCGGCCGAGATCAGCATCCGGCCGCAGCCCAGGTTGATCGCTGAGGCGAGCGCCGACAGCGCAATGCCGAGCAACGGCGCTTCAATCGGCTGCGGCGAAGCGAGGCGCGGTACGGCGGCGTAGGCGATGGCCACGGCAGTGAAAACAATCAAAGCGCCTTCGATGCCGCTGGCGAAATATTCCGCCTTGTAGCGGCCGTAGGGGTGCGCGGCGTCGGGCGGCGAAGCGGCCAGGCGCAACATCGACAAGGCCAGCAGGGCCGCCGCAAGATTGATCAGCGACTCCAGAGCGTCGGAGAGTAGGCCAACCGAGCCGGTTAGCCGCCAGGCAAGGGTCTTCAAGGCGATGGTGACGAGCGCGGCGGCCACCGAATACCACGCGTAGCGCTCCAACGACGCGGAACGCATTAACCGCTCCAACGACACGGAACGCTTCAAGCGCTCTGACATCAAGCCCGCCTGAGAATGGCGGGACTTGCCTCCTTCACATCCTTTAGGCCACACAGGGCCATGGTCACGTCAAGTTCATTGCGCAGGATTTCGAGCCCCTTGGTCACGCCCGCTTCGCCCATCGCGCCCAGGCTCCAGGCGAAGGCCTTGCCGATCATGGTGCCCTTGGCGCCCAGCGCCAGCGCCCTGAGAACGTCCTGCCCCGACTGGATACCACCGTCGAACAGGATTTCGATCCGCTCGCCCACCGCGGCGGCAATTTCTGGCAAAGCCCGGATCGAGGACACGGTGCCGTCGAGCTGACGGCCGCCGTGGTTGGAAACCACGATGGCGTCGGCACCGGTGGTAGCGGCGATCTTGGCATCCTCGACATCGAGGATGCCTTTCAAGATCAGCTTGCCGCCCCAACGTTCCTTCACCCAGGCAACGTCGTCCCAGCTGAGCGTGGGATCGAACTGTCCGGCGATCCACTGCGACAGCGTGGTGAGGCTGTCGGCGCCCTTCACCTGGCCCTCCAGGTTGCCGAAGCTTCTGCGTTTCCCACCCAGGACATTCAGCGCCCACGATGGTTTTTGCAATACATCAAAAAAAGAACCCAACGTCAGGCGCGGCGGCACCGCCAGGCCGTTTTTCAGATCCTGGTGGCGCTGCCCCTGGATCTGCAGGTCGAGCGTCAGCACCAGCGCCGAGCAGCGCGCCGCTTTGGCGCGCTCGATAAGCGACGCCGCAAAACCGCGGTCACGCATCACGTAGAGCTGAAACCAGAACGGCTTAGCCACCGCGCTCGCCACGTCCTCGATCGAGCAGATGGACATGGTGGAGAGCGTGAACGGGATGCCGAATTTCTCAGCAGCGCGCGCCCCCAGTATCTCGCCATCCGCCCAATTGAGACCCGTGAGGCCAACCGGCGCGATCGCCACCGGCATCGTCACCTCCTGCCCGACCATGCTGCTGCGGGTGGAGCGCTGATCAACATTGATCGCTACTCGTTGGCGGAATTTCAATGCGTCGAGGTCGTTCTTGTTGGCGTGCAGTGTGACTTCCTCGTAGGAGCCGCGGTCCACATAGTCGAAGATCGCTTTGGCGACCCGTTTCTTCGCCAGCTGGCGAAGATCTTCAATATTGGTGACCACAGGCATGAGGGATTTAGTGTTTCACATCGCGAGAGACAGCGCCACCGCCGGGACGGCGCCCATAGCAAGGCTGCCTAGGCTGCCAGCAAACCGTGCAGGCAGAACAATCCCTTGGGATCGAGCCAGACTTTCTCGTCTTTGAAACCGGCGCTCCTGGCAAGGGCGCGGAAGCCGTCGATGGAATACTTGTACGAATTCTCGGTGTGGATCGACTCGCCCGCCTCAAAGGCGAAACGGTGGTTGCCGACATTCACGCTCTGCGGCACCAGTGACACGAGATGCATCTCGATGCGGCCGAGCGCGGCGTTGTAGAAAGCATAGTGGCGGAAGCGTCGCAGATCGAAATCGCCGCGCAGCTCGCGGTTGATGCGCGCGAGCAGGTTCAGATTGAAGGCAGCGGTCACCCCCTGCGCGTCGTTGTAAGCGGCATGCAGGACATTGGCGTCCTTCTTCAGGTCCACACCGATCAGCATCGCGCCCTCGGGGCCGACCTGTCCCCGCGTCATGCGCAGGAAGGCCTGCGCCTCCTCCGGGGTCAGATTGCCGATGGTCGAGCCAGGGAAATAGACCAGCCGCCGGCCCTCGGTCTGAGCCATGGGTATTTTCAGCGGCCGTGAGAAATCGCCGTGCACCGGGAGAATCTCGAGCCAGGCGAACCGGCGCCGCAACTTAGCCGCGGCCTTGCCCAGCGCATCCGCGGAAATGTCCACCGGTATGTAGACCGATGGGCGCAGGGCTTCGATCAGCAGGCGCGACTTGATGCTGGCGCCGCTGCCGTACTCGATCAGGGCGAGGGCCGGAGAACCACGCTGGCTGGCGAAGCGCGCGATCGCGCCCAGATGCGTGCGCGTAAGCGCGAGTTCACTGCGCGTTGGGTAGTACTCCCGCAACCGGCAGATCGCCTCGAACAGGCGGCTGCCGATGGCGTCATAGAAGTATTTCGGGGACAGGGCTTTGTGCGGCAGCGACAGGCCGGCGATGACATCTTCGCGGAAGCTGTCAACAACGAGCGGAACGGAAAACCGGGTGTCGCCCAGTTGAATAGCAAGGACGCGACTTTAGCCGCGTTGCCCTTTGGCGGCGTGCGCTTCGAGCCACTTTTTGATGCGGTTGGCGTCGCCAACGCGCGAGAGCTTGCCCCAGGAATCAAGCAGCACCACGGTGACTTCGCGCGAAGCCAGATGCACACGCATCACCAGGCAGCGGCCGGCCTCGCTGATGTAGCCGGTCTTCGATAGGTCGATGTCCCAATTCACGCTGCGCACCAGGCCATTGGTATTGCGGTAGCCGAGCGGCCGGCCAAACGCCCGCACGGTGGCGCTTTCGCGCGTCGAGTACTGGCGGATCAGCGGATATTGGTGCGCGGCGGCCACCAACCGCGCCAAGTCGCGCGCAGTGGCCACGTTCGCCGAGGACAGGCCGCTCGGGTCCACGAAACGGGTGTCGCTCATGCCCAGCGCCCGGGCCTTGGCGTTCATCGCTGCGACGAATGCCCCGGTGCCGCCCGGATAAGTGCGCGCAAGCGAAGCCGCAGCACGGTTCTCCGAAGACATGAGGGCCAGCAGCAGCAGTTCGTCGCGCGTCAGCACGGTCCCGGGACGCAGCCGCGAGCGCGTGCCTTTGAGATGGTCGTAGTCCTCGTCGCTGATCGCGATGCGCTGCTCCAGGTTCAGGCCCGCATCGAGGATCACGATGGCGGTCATCAACTTGGTGATCGAGGCGATCGGCAGCACCGCACCCTGGTTCTTGGCGAGCAGCGTCTCGCCGCTGGTGGCATCCTGCACCAGCACCACCGCCGAACGCAGGAATACCTGCTCGGCTTTTTTCGTGCCCTTATCCAGTTCGGCGGCCTGCGCGAAACCCAGGCTCAAGGCGAACACTGCCGCCAGCGCGACAATAGCGACGATTTTTTCGAGGTGGTGCAGGCTTCGTTCGGTGTTTTGCATGCCCGTGATTTTTTGAAACCTGTACCAGTGTAGCTGAAAAAAAGGAATAAATGCAAGTAAAAATAAAGACCTAGCGGGCTTAGTTAACATGGATTCAAGACGATTTTGCCTGCTCCAGCACGGCTTCGGCCTGCGCCGCTTGCTGCTGCAGGGCCCACATGCGGGCGTATTCGCCCTGCGCGGCGAGCAGTGCCCGATGCGTGCCCCGCTCGATGATGCGACCGTGGCTCAGCACCAGGATCATGTCGGCATCCATGACGGTCGAGAGCCGGTGCGCGATCACCAACGTGGTGCGCCCAACCGCGATGCGCTCCAGCTCCCCCTGGATCGCTTTCTCAGATTTGGAATCCAGCGCTGACGTCGCTTCGTCGAAGATCAGGATGCGCGGGTTTTTCAGCAGCGCGCGCGCGATGGCGACGCGCTGCTTCTCGCCGCCCGAGAGCTTCAAGCCGCGCTCACCGACCATGCTTTCGTATTTCGCTGGCAGCGTCAGGATGAAGTCGTGGATGTGGGCCGCGCGCGCCGCTTCGATCACTTCGACGTCGCTCGCGCCGGTGCGTCCGTAATGGATGTTGTAGCGGATGGTGTCGTTGAATAGCACCGTGTCCTGCGGCACGATGCCGATGGCGCCGCGCAAATCGGCTTGTTTGACGTCTTTTATATCAACGTCGTTGAGCAGTATCTTCCCATCAGAGACATCATAAAAACGGAATAGCAGGCGCGCCAGCGTCGATTTGCCCGAACCCGAAGGCCCGACCACCGCCAGGCGCTGCCCAGCCGGGATGGTGAAGCTGACGTCATGCAGTATTTGTCTTTCCTTTTCATAAAAGAAATTCACATGTGAAAACTCAACCGCCGCCGGTCCCGGCGTCACCTCGGGCGCGCCGGGGCGATCATCGACTTCGCGGTTCTCGCCCAACAGTCGGAACATCTTTTCCATGTCCATCAGCGACTGCTTGATCTCGCGGTACACCATGCCGAGGAAATTGAGCGG
>SHXK01000063.1 GCA_009693335.1 Betaproteobacteria bacterium
TGCCAGGTTTCGAAGGAATGGGCGTGGCCGGCCCGGTGCAGGACCAGGTAGGCCTGGCGCATGTCCTGGCCCAGCCAGGTTCCTGTCCCATTCTTTCTTGAGGCCGAACAACCGGCAAGAATCTGTTCAAAGGAACAGTCGATCGCAATTCGGTAACCCCGGTTGCGTGCGCTTTTGGCAAGCGAGCGCGGCACTTTTATTTCGTCGCAGTAAAGCACCATGCGCGGATCGGGCGACCACCACAGGATCGGCTCGTCGTCCGAATACCATGGGAAGATGCCACGGCGGTAGGCCGCCAGCAGGCGTTCGGGCGACAGGTCGGCGCCCGCGCACAGCAGACCGTTGGGATCCTTCAGTGCTGTCTCCACCGGCGGAAAGGGATCGTCCCTTTCCAGCCAGGTCAGCATTTAACCTGCTGCCGGCAGTAGTTCTCCAACTCATGCACGACGCTGGTGGCGGCAGTCGTGGCGCGCGGTGCGCCACCTTCCAGCGACAGCTTGATCTCGTACTTGGCGAAGAACTGATTGAACATCTCGCCGCCGAGTGTGCCCACCGCGGTCAAGCCGTCGGTTTTTGCATCATGTTCGAGCAGGATCGCCGCCAGCGGTTGCGGCGCCGGCCCCGCGAGCACGCGTGCGCCTTGAGCCGGGTCGTACTGGCTGTGCTCGGCGCAGCAGTGGATGACGTTGCCGAGCCGATTGCGCGGACTTTTCTCGGCCCGGTAACTGATGAAACTGATCTCTTTGGTGGGGTAGGCGAGTTGGTGGGCGCAGATCGCCGAGTAGGCCACGATCGATCGCTGTGGGCCGACTGCACCTCTCCATTCGTAGGCGCGCCGATCGGCGGTGGCGAGGCGCACCGAGGTCTTGGCCGGACGCCCGAGATTGAGCAGGAAGCAGGGTGTGGCCGCGTAGGGGTAGTGGAAAATAAAGTTGCGCTCAGCAGGCAGGGCCGCTGCCTTGAGCGGCGCGCCACTGTCGTCGATGAGCTTGACCCGTCCGTAGAAGGTCGGCGTGGCGTCCGCGGCAGCAAGCACCGGCGACCCGGCTGCGGCGGCCGAGACGGCGCAGAACTTTACGAATTCACGGCGCTGCATTGCTACAAATTGTAGCCCTTCTCGTTGTGTTCGACGGTGTCCAAGCCCTCGGTTTCATCATCGCTAGTAACCCGCATGTCGGTGATCGCATCGCTCAGCTTGAGCAGCAGCCAAGTGACGATCCCCGACCAAGCGCCGACCGCCAGGATGCCGACGATCTGCACCATGATCTGCTTTTCCATCGTCATACCTTCGGGATAACCCACGCCGCCCAAGCTCACTGCCGCGAAAACGCCGGTGAGCAGGGTGCCGATCACGCCGCCCACCCCGTGCACCGGGGTGACATCCAGCGAGTCGTCGATCTTGAGCGAGCGCTTCATCCAGTTGGTGGCGAAGAAGCAGGCCACCCCGGCGATGGCGCCGATCGCGATGGCGCCCATCGGGCCGACGAAGCCAGAGGCCGGAGTGATGGTGCCCAGACCCGCCACCATGCCGGTGACGATGCCCAGCACCGAGGGCTTGCCGTAGCGCAGCCATTCACACAGCAACCACGCTAGCGAACCGGTCGCCGCGCCGATGTGCGTCACCAGCATCGCCATGCCGGCCGAGCCGTCCGCGGCGAGTGCGCTGCCGGCATTGAAGCCAAACCAGCCCACCCACAGCATGCAAGCGCCGGTCACCGTCATGGTCAAGTTGTGGGGCGGCATCGGCGATTCGGGAAAGCCTTTCCGGCGCCCGAGAACCAGCGCGCATACCAACGCCGCCACGCCGGCGTTCAAGTGCACCACGGTGCCGCCGGCAAAATCCATCAAGCCCATTTTCTGCAGCCAGCCGTCACCCCAGACCCAATGGGCGACCGGGCAGTAAACCAGCAGCAGCCAGAGCAGGCTAAAGAGCAGCATGCCGGCAAAGCGCACCCGCTCGGCATAAGCGCCGATCACCAGCGCCGGCGTGATGATGGCGAAGGTCAATTGGAACATCGCGAACACGCTCTCCGGGATGCTGCCCTTCAAGGTGGCGACGCCGATGCCCGAGAGGAAACTCTTGTCCCAGCCGCCGTACCAGGCGTTCAGGGTGCCGCCATCGCCGAAAGCGATGCTGTAGCCCGCGATCACCCAGGCCAGCGTCACCATGCAGGTGATGGCGAAACACTGCATCAGCACCGACAGGACATTTTTCGTGCGCACCAGGCCGCCGTAGAACAGAGCCAGACCGGGCAGCGTCATGAACAGCACCAACACTGAGGCAGTGATCATCCACGCCGTATTGGCGGGATCCAGCTTGGGCGGTTCGGCCGCCCAGGACAGGGGCGCATACAGCAGAAACAGTGCAAGCAGCGCTTTCTCAGGTGAACGCGGTGTCATGCAGAACCTCCCAGGTTGATGCGGAATCGTACCAGAGCAAAGCATACCCGAATCACTTTACTCCGGTCTCAGGATCGTTTGCAGGTCATTGATGACACTATGTCGATGGGCACTGAGCTGTTTGTTTTGCGCATTAAGGGTGCGCGCCAACTGCTTAGCCAGCATGTACAGCAAATGCCGTGCAATGGGAGGTGCTGACTCGAAGAGATCGTCGAATTGCACCCGGTTGAATGACGCCGCCGTGACACTCTCTGAGGTAGTGCAGTTCTCAAAAGCAGGCAGATTCTCAACCAGCGACAGCAAGTCGACCCATTCGCCAACCCGCAATGATCGGTCGATGCGCTTGGTGTAGCGAAACCGATCACCGCATCTGGTTCGTTCACGGTTGCTGAGGATGCGGTACGCGAACGAATGACGGCTGGCCGACCAGGCGCCGGGGCCGAGTTGCCCACCCGAATCTTTTACGCCACGACCATGGAAGTGGAAGGGCACCTGCACGACGCGCGCGTCGAATGGAAAGCGCTGGCGCACGAATTTCCGAACATTTCCGAGATCAAGCAGCGCGGCATGTAACGCCTTGGCTGTCGAGTGTGGGCCTCTGCTGGCTCGCTTTACTTTATGTCTTCAGCGTGAAAACCGTAGCACCCTCGTGCGCGGTCGGCAAACCAGTGCTTTAGGGTCAGAGTTACGGTGCGAAACGCGATGTCCTTCCAGGGGATCTTCGTTTCTTCGAAGAGCGCAACTTCAAGGCTCTCGACGCCGGGCTTGAACTCCAGATCCAGCAGGCGCGCCCGGTAGAAGACATGCACCTGGTTCACCGAGGGCACCGAGATCATGCTAAACGCCGTTATCAACTCGACGTGGGCGCCGGCTTCCTCCAGCGTTTCGCGCGCCGCGCCCTGACCGGTGGTTTCAGCGTTCTCCATGAACCCGGCCGGCAGGGTCCAGTAACCGTAGCGCGGCTCGATCGCCCGCCGGCACAGAAGTATCCTGTCCTCCCATTCCGGCACGCAACCAACCACCAGTTTTGGATTTTGATAGTGGATGCTGCCGCAGGCGTCGCACACATAGCGCAGCGCCGAGTCGCCTGGTGGCACCCGCTGCGCGAGGGCGGCGGCGCAGTTAGGGCAGAACTTCATGGCGCCTGTACATGCGTAAGTTTCAGTATCATCAGGGAAAATCGGCTTCGATGGTAGACTGGATCGGGTCGATGGGCAAAGTCAATTTGAGTGACGGGCAGTGACCGATCGCTACGACGAGTTGTACCGGAGTTGGCGTTGGGAGGTCCCGCAGCGCTACAACATCGCCCAGGCCTGCTGCGGCCGTTGGGCCGCTGATCGCTCACGGTTTGCGCTGTACTGGGAAGACGAGTCGGGCCAAACCGCGAAATACACCTTCTGGGATATCCAGCAGGAAGCAAACCGGCTGTCGAACGCCCTGGCCGGTCTGGGCGTAAAACGCGGCGACCGCGTCGCTCTCATCCTGCCGCAGCGACCCGAAATGGCGATCGCCTACATGGCGATTTTCCAGATGGGCGCTATCGCGCTGCCGCTGTCGCATCTGTTCGGGCCCGAGGCGCTCGAATACCGGATGGCATTCGCCGGGGCGAGCGTCGTCTTCGTGGAACCCACCACCATCGCCAACCTCTGGGCGGTGAAGGACCGACTCTCCGAGCTGAAACATGTGATTGGCGTCGGCGGAGCGCAGGAGACCGGTGTTCACTCGTATGAGTCTTTGGTGGAAAGAGGGAATAGCCAATTCACGGCGGTCGATACCGCTGCCAACGACCCGGCGCTCATCATCTATACCAGCGGCACCACGGGGCCGCCCAAGGGCGCGCTCGAAGCGCACCGGCTGTTGCTCGGCAACCTGCCGGGGTTCATTTATTCGCACGACTTTTTTCCGCAGCCTGGCGACCTGTTCTGGTCGCCGGCGGACTGGGCATGGGCGGGCGGTCTGATGGATGCGCTGCTGCCCAGCTGGAACTTCGGCATCCCCATCCTAGGTTACCGGGGACGCTTCGACGCGGAAAAGGCCTATTACCTGCTCGAAAAATATGGCATCCGGAATTCGTTTCTTTTTCCGACGGCTTTGAAATTAATGATGAAAGCCGTACCCCATCCCAAGTCCCGCTTCAATATCTCTCTACGATCCATCATGAGCGCCGGAGAATCGGTGGGCGTCACCGTCATCGAGTGGGCGCGCGAGGAGTTGGGCGTCACCATCAACGAGATGTTCGGCCAGACCGAGATCAACTACGTGGTCGGCAATTGTCAGGCGGCATGGCCGGTGAAACTCGGCTCCATCGGTCGGCCGTATCCGGGCCACCATGTCGCCATCATTGATGACAGGGGCGCTGAAATTCCCAGGGGAGAGCTGGGAGAGATCGCAGTCAAGAAAAACCATGATCCGGTATTTTTTCTCGAGTACTGGAACAACCCGACTGCCACGCGGGAGAAATTCATCGGTGACTGGGGCTGCACCGGCGATCAGGGCCGCATGGATGAAGACGGTTACCTCTGGTATCAGGGGCGCTCGGACGATGTGATCAAGGCCTCCGGCTACCGCATTGGCCCGGCGGAGATCGAATCCTGCCTCGTCAAGCATCCGGCGGTCGCCAACGCGGCGGTGATCGGCAAACCCGACGTGACGCGCGGCCAGATCGTGAAAGCTTTCATCGTGCTGCAGCCGGGGCAGGCGGCTTGCCAAACGCTGATCGACGAAATTCAGGACCATGTGCGCGGACGGCTCGCGCCCTACGAGTATCCACGCGAGATCGAGTTCATCGACGCACTGCCGATGACCACCACCGGCAAGGTGCAAAGGAAAGAGCTGCGTAAGCGCGAGGAAGCGAAGCTGGCCGTCGAAAAATGACGCGGCTGGTCCTGCTGGGCGGCGGGCACGCGCACGCCCTGGTGCTGCTGAAGTTGAGGAAGTTTATTGCTAAGCATCTCGAGGTCACGCTCGTGACCCCGAGTCCGCTGCATACCTATTCCGGAATGGTCCCCGGGATCGTCGCCGGCCACTACGCGAGCGCCGTCGCGCAGATCGACCTGGCTAGACTGGCGCAGGGTGCGAGCGCGGAACTGATCCAGGGGCGCGCTGTGCAGATCGATCCTGCGGCCAAGCGGATGGTTCTCGCCAATGGCGCCACGCTTGCCTACGATGTCCTTTCCCTCAATCTTGGTTCGCTGCCGGAGTATGGCGGCGTTGCCGGTGCGCTCGAGCAGGCGATCGCTGCCAAGCCTTTCGAAGGATTCCTTGCGCTTTGGCGCGATCTACTGGAAAACGGACCGAGAGCGCCTCGCATCGCAGTGGTCGGCGCTGGCGCGGGTGGTGTGGAACTGGCGATGGCGATGCAGTACGCCTTGGCCAGCAGGGGGAGCGGTGGGCTGGTGGTTATTTATGCCGATAAAAACGTCTTTACGCTAAAGGTCGCGCCGCGCATCGCAGCGGCCCTGCAGCGACTGGGGGTCGAGCTGCGTCCTGCCATGCCCGTGAGCGCACTCGAACCCGGTCCCACGGTGGTGTCGCCCGCAGGCAGCGAGCGGTTCGATGCCGTGTTCTGGGCCACGGGTGCTGCGCCCTTGCCGATGCTGCGCGAGTCGGGCCTGATGACCGACGCCAGAGGCTATGTGCGGGTCAATGCCAACTTGCAGAGCGTCTCCCACCCAGATGTTTTTGCCGCGGGAGATACAGCCTCGCCGGCAGGCGCGACACTGCCGAAATCCGGCGTCCACGCCGTGCGCCAGGGCGCCGTGCTCGCGGACAACCTGCAACGTGTGGTCCGCGGGACGGCCTTGCTCGACTACGTCGCGCAGAAAGCCAGCCTGTCCTTGATCAGTTGCGGCGAGAAATACGCCATCGCCAGTCGCGGCGACTGGAGCGCGGAAGGCGCGTGGGCCTGGTGGTGGAAAGACTGGCTGGACCAACGCTGGATCAGGCAGTTCCGATAGGTTTGCTGGCGACCAGGATTTTTCCGCTGGCCTCGACGGCGAGTTCACTGCGTTGATTGCTTGCCGTCGCGCTCATTTCGATCACCCCGCCTTTGTGCTTGGGCTTGTCGGCCTTGCCGATGACTTTCCAGTTCGTGGTGATCGTGTCGCCGGCGCGCACCGGGGCCTTGAAGCGGCAGCTGTGCTCGAGGTAGGCGATGGCGGTGCCGGCGAAGAAATTGCCGACCGGCGCGGCAAGCAGCGCACTGGTGAAGGGCCCGTGCAGGATGCGGCCGCCGAAGAGAGATTTTTTTGAGAATTCCTCGTCCACATGCAGCGGATTGAAATCGCCGAACATCCCCGAGCCCAGCACAATATGCGTCTCGGTCACCGTGAGGCTGGCGCCGAAGCTGTCGCCGACCTCAACCTCGTCGTACCACTTGCCGTGAAAGACCATGCCTTCCTTTCTCGATTTGGATCTAGATGCTTCGATCACCTACTGGTCGGATGTCGCTGTGCGCTTTCTCCCGCGCAGACGGTAAACTGCGCGAGCGTGAAAACTGCTGGCGCCCCAGACACGAATCGAACGTGCGACCTGCCCCTTAGGAGGGGGCTGCTCTATCCACTGAGCATTTCTCAGAATGGTCAGACGATGAACCGCTTTCACCTTGCAATTCACACGCTTGGGTTACATTTTCAACTACAACAACGTGAATACCATACCCGTTCATATGACCGATTACAAGGTTTCCGTGTGATGGGATTGTGATGGAGATGTGATGGAGCGAAGACTGCTGGTCGGCGTACCGCCTCCCTTTTTAACCCGCTCGGACAAACATTTTTGGCACTCAGAAGAACGTTGTCGCCCTAACCCCACCCCCGGTGTACCCACCCCTGTAGGAAAAGCCCGTAGCACGACGGGCTGACATAGTGATCCATACAAATGGGCAGCAGTATTTAAAGCCTGTTCCCGCGATCCTACCCACCCCGTACCGCGTGATTTCCAACTGAAGCTGAGTCGTGGTCAGCGGAAAATTTTGCAGAAAAATTCTGGCTTTTCGGTTACCGCACCACCGGCAGTTCATCCCAAGAGGTCGTATATCGGGGTGAGCGGTGGTCTGTCGTCACCCAGCGGTGGTTCATGCCTGTTGCCGCCGATTTCAGGGTGTCCCGCCCCATTGCACTGTTGATCCGATCCATCACCGCCATCAGTCCGTTGGTAGCCGCATGACTATGTCAACCGAACACGCTAGGCGGCGTTAATACCTGTAGTTACAAACATTCAGAGTGGGATTGACACCCAGCCAACCTGCCAAACGGGCAAGGTGGATCGCGCAAGCGGATGTGGCTCCTTGTGAGCAACCAAACGTGTCAAGCCCTCTTCCCGGAGGGCTTTTGTTTTTCCGGGTTCTAACCGGAGGAAGCGATGGCAAAAATTACTGTTAAACCGTACGACAAGGACGATCCGATCTTTACGGAGGGGTTGACGTTTTTCAAGCCCATATCCAGCCCCCCTGCCACAGAGAAGGAGGTGAAAACCCCCCTGCCGGATGCAGACCGTCAGGTCGATGTGAAACCAGTCAGGAAAAAAACGTAAGGATTATGAGCAAGGTGTTTTGCGATAACAGCATGGAGTGAATATATGGAATGCAAGGTAGGAGACCTCGCCGTAGTCATTCGGGCGCAGTGCCGATGCAACCTTGGTCGCATTGTTCTGATTGTTGCTGCGGACGATGGGAATGATTTCGTAAAGTTCAAGAATGAAGGCCCGGTATGGCGAGTGAAAAGCGAAGGGCCCCAAACATGGTACGTCGGTGGCAAGCGTTACCGCCGAAAGATCGGGCCTGTTCCGGAAAACCGGTTGCAGCCAATTCGTGGCACACCAAAGACTGACCGGAGGCAACTGGTTGAGATAAGAAGCCAGACGCAAGGCAGGAGGAACCCTGTCCCGGCTTAACCCAACCCATTCAAGGCTTGACAAATAACGGCGGAGAACCAAAAACAAATTATTGGAGAGGATCTCTAATGCACAAGCTAGATGAGTTGAAGCGCATCATCTGTAACAGGGTATCCGGCCTCGCAATTGCCAAACTGCCTAATGGCGACTGGGAGATCGGGGGCGTGTACATCACCGAGGTTGAGTATGAACTTGCCATCGATGGCAGCCCGGTAACTATTTACAGCGTGAACTATCCCGAATACTTCAACCCGGAACCTGACGATGTTGATTTGGTCGAGGTTGGTTGTTTTGATTCTTTGGACACAGCAATACCGTGCGCAATTCAAACGTGCATTCAGCTCGCAATAAGCGGGGTAAATAACCACCCAGAAAAGTCACTAGTATTTAGTGCCTCTAGACCGATCGCTATGGAGCAGGTTCACGAGAACCGCGCCGCTTGGCTGCAAGCTGCGGTAGCAGAGGTATCGGGGTATTTCAAGGCGCTAGGGTCGCCTTTAGCGGAGCGCATTCAAATTACTATCGCGAGTACGAGCATGGGGAACCAATATAGAACCTTAATCGGGCAATGTTGTGACACCAGTAGCAGTACCGGTGTCAAGTCGTTCGACATTATTGTGTCGCCGACTGTGAACGATCCCTTCACTGCTCTGGGAACTCTGATTCATGAGTTGTGCCATGTGGCGGCAGGTATTGCTGAGGGTCACAAAGGGCAGTTCGAGGTGCTGGCGCGAGGCATGATGCTGGAAGGGCCGCTCACTAGCACTACGGTGGGAGAAGCGTTCAGGTCAGTGATGGAGCCTGTCATCAGAAAGTTGGGCGAATACCCTCGCCGCAACACCGAAGGTCGCAAAAATTCACTTGGAAAAAAGATCAGCGCGCCGCTTCGGAGTTCTTTAGGGCTTGGTTCCCTTTACTGGAGCGGCAGGAGAAGGAACTGGCAGCGCCGCATCGCATCGCGTCGTGGGCGGCGGCATCGTCGGCATCGGGGCCGGCGACCTGATCAGCGAGCTGGCGCTGGCCAGTCTGCGCCGGCCTGCATGGCGGCTGAAAGCGGCAGACGGGGGCGGTGAATCGCCGTTACTCCGCTGCAACAGGCAAGGACGCCGCGCTTGCATCCCGCGCGAGATCGCTCGACGGTAGCAGCAGCGCCACCGCCGTGCTGACCGTGGCGACGCCGGCGAGGCCGAGGAAGAAAAGATCGAGACTTCCGGTCGTCTCGCGGACCCAGGCCATCGCCAAGATGGCGAGCGGTGCTGCACCGAAGGCCACGACGAACTTCGCGCCGAAGCCGAGGCCGTGGTAGCGGCTCGGCGTGTAGCGCGCGATCAGTATGTTCTCGACCGGCCCCGAGGCCGACGAGAACACCGCCGACAAGATTGCGCCTGCGAGTGCCAGCCAGACGTCGCCGGCCGCCAGCGCCAGCATGGCTCCGATCTGCAGGGCCGAGGCGACGACGTACGTCGTCTTGAGCGGATAGCGGTCTATGATGCGCCGGCCGAGAGCGTACTGCGCCAGGCCGGAGACGACGTAGATCATGGAGGCGGCGAGGCCGAGCAGCAGAACGTTTGGGACGTGCTTCTCGAACACCAGCGCCGCGCCGAACATGACCGCCTGCCAGAGCACGCCTCCCAGCGCCATGGTGACGGAAAGCACAGAGAAGACGCGCCAGAACTCGCGCCTGCCCGGCTGAACGCCTGCTCGCGCGGGCATCGGCCGGTCGCCGACGCGGCGGCGGACGAGGTCGACCCAGAGCATCAGTCCGAGAGTGATGCAGACGATGCCGGGAGCGATAAAGGCCGCGCGCCACGAGGCGAGCGTGATCAGCACGGCCGGCACGACGCCATATAGCGCGAGGCCGGCCGACCCCCACAGGCCGTTCACGCCCATCGCATGACCCTGCTCCCTGGCGGTGCGGATGATCCAGCCGATGCCGCACGAATGGTAGATCGCGCCGAAAACGCCGATGCCGCAGAGGCCGGCCGACAGCAGCCAGGCGTCGCCTGCCGGCACCAGGCCACATGCTATCGAGGAGAGGCCGAGCCCGAGGAACATCAGCACCATCATGGCGGGCGCGCCGAAGCGGTCGGACGCCCAGCCCGCTGGCAGCGACATGACGCCGAGCAGAACGGTGGCGGGCGCATACAGGGCAAGCAATTGCTCGGCCGGCAGCTTCCATTCGACCGCGAGCGTCAGCACGATGACGGCGTAGAACGCTGTCATCATGTGCATCAGGGCATGGCCCGTCGATGAGTAGATGAGGACGCGGCGGGCGACGCCCGGATCAAGGTTCATGGCGCGGCCGCTCCGTCTGGAAGCGCCTTCGCGAGCGCGCCAAGAAGGTCAGCGGACGCCAGATCGGCGATGCCGGTTGCGCCCAGCAAGGCGAGGTCGCGGTCGACCTCGGCCTTGAGCAGCTGCAGCGCATGCGCCACCCCGGCCTCGCCGCCGAGCGCCGCGCCATAAAGAAGCGGCCGGCCGCACAGCACGAGCTGCGCGCCGAGCGCAAGACCCTTGAGAATGTCGCCGCCGCGTCGAAACCCGCTGTCGGCGATGACGGTGAGCCGGCCGCCGGCGGCGGCGACGATCTCCGGCAGCACTTCGACCGGCGCGACCGCGCCGTCGAGCTGGCGCCCGCCATGATTCGACACCACCACCCCATCGAGCCCGCACGCGACGGCTTCGCGCGCGTCGGCTTCGTGCAGCACGCCCTTGATGAGCAGCGGCAGCCGCCACTCTTCGCGCAGCCAGCGCATGAACGCCCAGTCGATGGTCGCGCCACCGGCGCGCAAATCGGCGTTCTGCGCAGCCAGGATGCTCGGCCGGTCGTGCGCGGCTGAATTCTCCAGCCGCGGCACGCCGGTTGCGGCGAGCGTACGCAGGAGCACACCAGTGAGCCAGCGCGGGTGGAGAAGCCCGTCGGCGATCACCCGCGGCGTCACGTGCAGCGGCAGCGTGAAGCCGGAGCGAAGGTTGTTCTCACGGTTGGCGCCGACCGGTACATCGATGGTGACCAGCAGCGCCTGGAATCCGGCGGCGGCCGCCCGCGCCACGAAGCGGACGGAGCGTTCCCGGTCGGCCGGCAGGTACGCCTGCAACCACTTGACGCTGTCGCACGACCGCGCCACCGCCTCCATCGGCACCGTCGACATGTTCGACAGCACGTACGGCACGTTCATGCGCGCGGCCGCCCGCGCCATTGCGATGTCGGCCTCGAAGCGCGCGATACCGGCAATTCCCATCGGTGCGATGCCAAACGGGCTGGCGAAACGATGGCCGAACACGGTCACGTCCTGGCCGCGCTCGGCGATGTCGACCAGGCCGCGCGGCTTGAAGCGCAGGCGATCGAGCGCCGCGCGGTTGTTGTTGCGCGTGCGGTCGTCCTGCGCGCCGCCGGAAATGAAGCCGAACACTCCCGCAGGCAGGCGGCGCTTGGCCATCCGCTCGAGGTCGAACACATTGAGCGCGCGTTCGAAGCTCATCGCACGCTCCCGGCAGGCCTGCCGCCGCCCGTTGCCGCCAGCCAGGCCATCGAGCCCACTCTAGTCGAGGTAGCGCACGCCGCCGCGCGCCCGGGTTTCGGCCTCGTTCCAGAACTGCATCGAGCTCGCGCGACGCACCGCGGCGTCGAGCGCGACCTCCTTCTTGCGCACCTCGGCCAGGCGCGCGGCGACCGTACCGGCGTCGGCGCGCGGCACCACCACCACGCCGTCGCGGTCGCCGACGACGATGTCGCCGGGGTCGACGGCGATGCCGCCGCACGAGACCCGCGTGTTGATCTCGCCGGGCCCGTGCTTGAAGCCGGAATTGGGCGCGAGCCCACGCGCGAACACCGGAATGCCGACCTGGAGCAGGCCGACGATGTCGCGCACCAGACCGTCGCAGACGATGCCGGCCACTCCGACCTTTTTCGCCCACATCGCCCAGCGGTCGCCGATCACCGCGGCGGTCTGGTCGTTCCTTGCGGCGATGACGATCACATCGCCCTTCTTCGCGAAGTCCAGCGCCGCCATTGCCGCCAGGTTGTCGGTGGGCGAGCAGTAGCAGGTGAGCGCCGGCCCGCATACCGTCATCGACGGGTCGATCGGCTTGATGCGGTAGTCCAGGCAGCCCTGGCCGTTGTGCGAATCGGTGACGAAGCCGGTAGGCGCGCCGCGATAGGCGCGCAGCAGTTGCGCCGCGGGACGCTCGAAGTTGCGACGGATGGTCAGGGCAACAGGTTCGCCGATCATGGAGAGGCTCCGATACGGGTGGGTGGAATCAATGCATATCTTCCCTTATTTTTTACCAATAGCGACTCGCGAGACGACGTAGTCGCTATTGTGCGTCGTCACAGTGGGGCGGATGGCGCAGTTGCTACTGCTGCGCGACAACGAGGTGATTTAGTGGGGTCCGCGAATCGCCGCTCCTGGCCGCGAGCCGTCGTCCAGCCCAGCCTGGTCATTTCCTACCGCACTGCAGCGAATTTCAACCGGATGCCGGGTGTTGACGCCGACCGAAAATTGACCAGTTTAGAGGGGTAGTGCCGATCGTGAACTGACCAGAGCATTCATTGGGCGCACCCTGGTCAAACCGAAACCGGCACTCCTGGTCAATTCAGCGCCGGCGTCAACAAGGTGGCTTAAGAACAGCCGAGCGGCAGTATGATTGTTGGGTATATTGATGGGTATGAAAGAAATATTAAGTAGCCTTTAATATATAAAACAAAGACTTACATTAATATTTATGGCGGGCCAGAACGTACCACATCACAAACCGGCTAAGGATTGCAGATTCAGTGAATCGAGCCCTTGGGGTTCAGAATTGGATTCGAACTGTTGATACGCCTAATGTGAGGGAACCGGTCGAAAGACGCAAATTTGCAGGTTGGACGACATGTCTGCAAACGCCGAAACAGCTTGTCTGCCCGCATTTCCTGATG
>SHXK01000064.1 GCA_009693335.1 Betaproteobacteria bacterium
CGCTGAAGGAGAAAAAGCTCGCGCTCGATCAGCAGGTGAACGTCTCCGAGCGCGCCTGGCGCGCGCCGGGCTCGCGCATGTTCATCGAACCGAAAAAACCGGTGAGTGTGGACGAACTGCTCCGCGGCATGATCGTGCAATCGGGCAACGACGCCTGCATCGCTCTTGCCGAGCAACTGGCCGGCGCCGAGGAGGCCTTCGCCGGCATGATGAACCGCGAGGCTGAGCGTCTCGGCATGAAAAACACCAGATATAGGAACGCTTCAGGCCTGCCCGACCCGCAGCACTATTCGACAGCGCGCGATCTGTCCCTGCTCGCCACGGCGCTGATCCGTGATTTTCCAGAGCAATACGCGCAGTACTACGCGCAGCGCGAGTACCGCTACAACGGCATCACCCAGGTGAACCGCAATCGCCTGCTGTGGCTCGACAAAACGGTGGACGGCATGAAGACCGGTTTTACCGAGGCGGCGGGCTACTGCCTGATCGCGTCCTCGAAGCGCGGACCGCGGCGCGTACTCTCGGTGCTGCTCGGTTCGACCTCCGAGACCATGCGTGCGCAGGAATCGCAAAAGCTGCTCAACTGGGGTTTCCAGTTCTTCGACGCGGTACGCCTCTACGCGGCCGATGCGCCGGTGAAGGAGATCGAGGTCTGGAAAGGCGCGCGCGCAACGCTGAAGGCGGGATTCCGCAGCGATCTGGTGGTCACCGTCCCCAAGGGCCAGGGCGAGAAGCTGAAAGCCGAATTGCTGTCGCAATCGCCGCTGGTGGCGCCAGTGGCGGCGGGTGCGCGCGTTGGCAGCCTGCGCGTGACGCTCGAGGGCAAGCCGCTCGGCGAGTACCCGGTGGTGGCGCTCGAAGAGGTGTCAGCAGCGGGAATTCTGGTGCGCGCTTGGGATACACTGCGGCTCTGGTTAAGGTAACGGATAGGAAAATGCGGTGAGCATGGTTTTTCTGAATGGCATCTTCATGCCGGTCGAGGAAGCGCGTGTTCCGGTGCTCGATCGTGGCTTTATCTTCGGCGACGGGATTTACGAGCTGATCCCCGTTTATTCGCGTGTGCCGTTCCGCATGGACGAGCACCTCGCCCGCCTGGAGCGCAGTCTGGCCGCGGTCCGGATTCGCAACCCCTACAGCCGCGCGGAGTGGCGCGACATCATCCTGCAACTGGTGGCGAAGCAGTCTTTCGAGGATCAGGGCGTGTACTTCCAGGTGACGCGCGGTGTCGCCAAGCGCGATCACGCTTTCCCGAAGGAATCCGTGCCGACGGTGTTCATCATGTCCAATCCGCTGGTCAATCCACCACAGGCGCTGGTGGAACGCGGCGCAGCCGCGGTCAGCGCCGTTGACGACCGCTGGCATCGCTGCGACATCAAGTCCATCTCGCTCATAGGCAACTGTCTGCTGCGCCAGGTTTCAGCGGACGTGGGTGCGGTGGAGACGATCCTGTTCCGCGACGGCACGCTTACTGAGGCCTCGGCATCGAACGTGTTTGTCGTCAAAAGCGGCGTGATCCTGTCGCCGTCCAAGTCGAACCTGATCCTCCCGGGCATCACCTACGACGTGATCACCGAGATCGCAGAGGCGGCCGGGCTGCCGCTCGAATACCGCGACGTTGGGGAGGCCGAGGTGCGCGGTGCGGACGAAATCTGGATCACTTCGTCTTCCAAGGAAGTGCTCGCCATTGTCATGCTGGACGGCCAGCCGGTGGCCGGCGGCAAGCCCGGCCCTGTGTTCCGCCGCGTCCACGCCTTGTATCAGGAATTCAAGCAAAAGGTCATGCGTGCAGGAAAGGAACGGCAAGCCGCCTGAAGCGGTCGCCAAGGACCAGCTGTTGGTAACGGCGTCTTTGGTCGAGTTTCCCGCTGCGTTCCCGATCAAGATCATGGGGCGCAGGGAAGGGGGCTTCACGACGGCGGTGATCGAGATTCTGCAACGGCACGCGCCTGATTTTTTGCCGGGGACGCTCGAGACGCGCCCCAGCCGCGAGGGCAAGTACCTCAGCCTCACCGCTACCGTGAACGTTGCTTCGCGCGAGCAGCTCGACGCCTTGTACCAGGAACTCTGCGATCACCCTTCTGTGGTCATGGTGTTGTGATGTTGGTGGCAGAAAAAATTCTGCTCAAACAATTCGGCACGGCTGAATATCAGTCCACCGTTGAGGCGATGCGCGAGTTCACTGCGCGGCGCACCCCGGCCACGCCCGATGAACTCTGGCTGCTCGAGCACCCCCCGGTCTATACGCTGGGTCTGGCCGCGGACGTGGCGCACGGGCCGCAGCACGAGAACGGTATACCGGTGGTGCAAGTGGAACGCGGCGGCGAGATTACCTACCACGGCCCGGGTCAGGTCGTCCTCTACACGCTGGTAGATCTGGCGCGGCGCGGCATCAAGGTAAAACAGTTTGTGGCGCTGCTCGAACAATCGGTCATCGATCTTCTGGGTAGCCTCGCTGAACGCGGAGTTGAACGTGCGCAGCGTGTTGCCGGCGCGCCCGGCGTCTATGTGGGCGGCGCCAAGATCGCCGCACTCGGCATCCGCGTTTCGCGAGGTTGCACCTACCACGGCCTCGCGCTCAACGTCGAGATGGATCTGACGCCGTTTTCCGCCATCCATCCTTGCGGCTATCCAGGCTTGCGGGTGACCCAGACGCGTGACCTTGGAATAAAAGAAAACCTGGAAGTGCTAGGCAAAAAGCTGGCGGGCATTGTTATCCAAAGGCTCGAACATGCGTGAAGCCGGCGTCAAGGAAAAAGGCGCACTCAAGACGGCGCCCTTGAAATTTATGCCAGGGGAAAAACTTCAGAAACCAGCCTGGATACGCGTACGAGCACCGGCGCCGGATTCGCGCTTCTACGAGATTAAGCAGATCCTGCGCGAGCAGAAGCTGCATACCGTATGTGAGGAAGCTTCCTGCCCGAACATTGGCGAATGCTTTGGCAAGGGCACCGCGACGTTCATGATCCTGGGCGACATTTGCACGCGCCGCTGCCCGTTCTGCGACGTGGCGCACGGTCGCCCGTTGGCGCCCGATCCGCAAGAGCCGGTGCATCTCGCTGATACTATCGCGCGCCTCAGACTGCGCTATGTGGTGATTACCAGCGTCGACCGGGATGATTTGCGGGACGGCGGCGCGCAGCACTTCGTTGACTGCATCCGTGCGGTGCGCGAGCAATCCCCGCGCACCACCATTGAAGTCCTGGTGCCGGACTTCAGGGGGCGCCTCGAACGCGCGCTGGCAGTACTGTCGATCGCGCCGCCGGATGTGATGAACCACAACCTGGAAACTGTGCCGCGCCTGTATCGCCAGGCGCGTCCTGGCGCAAGCTACGCTCACTCGCTTGAATTGTTTTCTCACTTCGGAAAAGAAAATCCCTCCGTGCCGACCAAGTCCGGACTGATGGTCGGGCTGGGCGAGACCGACGACGAGATCCTCGCCGTGATGCGCGACCTGCGGGCGCACGGCGTGGCCATGCTCACCATCGGCCAGTACCTGGCGCCCTCAGCGCATCACCTGCCGGTGCAGCGCTACGTGCACCCCGACACCTTCGCCCTCTTCGAGCGCGCAGCCGTGGCGATGGGATTCCGGCACGCGGCGGTCGGGCCGATGGTGCGTTCCTCGTACCATGCGGATCAACAAGCCCACCAGGCGGGATTCGACTAGTGCTCGACTAGTGCGCCTGATCCCAGTTGTCACCAACGCCAACGTCGACGACTAACTCGACGTCGAGCTTGGCGACGTTTTGCATCAGTTCGCGGACTGTTTCTTTGACTTCCTCTAGTTCGTTTTCCGGCACTTCGAGCACCAGTTCGTCGTGCACCTGCATGATCAGTTTGCTTTTCAGTGCGGATTTATCAAGAAAATTCTGCACGGCTATCATCGCCAGTTTGATCAGGTCGGCAGCGGTGCCTTGCATGGGGGCGTTGATGGCGGCGCGCTCGGCGCTCTGGCGGCGGGCGGGGGAGCCGGACTGGATTTCGGGCAGGCGCAGGCGGCGGCCGAAGACGGTTTCGACGTAGCCGTCGCGGCGCGCTTTTTCCCGGGTTTGGTCCATGAATTTCTTCACCCCGGGGTAACGGTTGAAATAGGAATCGATGTAGGCCTGCGCGGTGGCGCGCTCCAGGCCGAGGGTCTGCGCGAGGCCGAAAGCGCTCATGCCGTAGATCAGGCCGAAGTTGATCACCTTGGCGGTGCGCCGCTCATCCTTGGTCACTTTATCCAGCGGCACGCCGAACACTTCGGCGGCGGTGGCCTGGTGCACGTCATGGCCGTGGTCGAAAGCGTGGCGCAGGCCCTGGTCGCCCGAGAGGTGCGCCATGATGCGCAGCTCGATCTGCGAGTAATCGGCGGAAATGATCTTGCACCCGGGCGGTGCGATGAAGGCTTCGCGGATGCGGCGCCCCTGTGGCGTGCGGATGGGAATGTTCTGCAGGTTGGGATCGTTCGAGGCCAGCCGACCGGTGACCGCGGTGGCCTGCGAGTAGGTGGTGTGCACGCGCCCGGTGTTTGCATCGACCATGCGCGGCAGTTTGTCGGTGTAGGTGGATTTCAGCTTGGCGAGGCCGCGGTATTCCAGCAGCAGCTTGGGCAGCGGATAGTCGAGCGCCAGCTCCGCCAACACGTCCTCGTCGGTGGAAGGCTGGCCTTTGGGGGTTTTCTTCTTTACCGGCAGTTGCTGCTTGTCGAACAGGATTTCCTGGATCTGCTTGGGCGAATTCAGGTTGAAAGGCTGTCCGGCCGCCTGGTAGGCCTTTTGTTCGAGTTCCAGCATTTCCTTGCCGAGCTCGTGACTCTGCGCTTCGAGCTTGGCGGCATTCAGCAGCACGCCGTTCCTTTCCATGCGCAGCAGCACCGGCATCGCTGGCAGCTCAATGTTCTGGTAAATGAATTTCAGTTTTTCGTCCGCAGCGATTTTGCCGAATAAAACAGCATGCACACTTAACGCACAATCCGCGTCCTCGGCGGCGTACTCGGTGGCGTGCCCGATTTCGACCTCGGCAAAGGAAATGCGCGAGACGCCCTTGCCGGTCACCTCGTCATAGGAAATGGTTTTCCAGCCCAGGTGTCGCTGCGCCAGCGTCTCCAGGTCGTGGCGCTCGTGCACCTCGTAGACGTAGGACTCGAGTAGCGTGTCGTGCACGACGCCCGCCAGATGGATGCCATGATTGGCAAGGATGTGGGCGTCGAATTTGAGGTTCTGGCCGACTTTCGCATGGTGGCCACTTTCCAGCCAGTCCTTGAGTATCTTCAGCGCTTTTTCCACACCGGTCTGCTGCGGTGCGCCAGGATAGGCGTGCGCCAGCGGCAGGTACCAGGCCGTGTCGCCGAAGGCGAATGACATACCCACCAGTTTCGCCAGCATGGGTTCGAGTCCCGTGGTCTCGGTATCGAAGCCGACTAATTCCGCGCTGGCAAGTTTCGGCAGAAATTCCGCGAGTTCTGCTGCATCGTGCAACGTCAAATATTTGCGCCGCGCCACCTGAGGGGGCGCGGGATCGGCTGCGGGAGAGGGCGTAGCCAGGGGCGAAGATACGGAGGAAACAGCAACCGCTGACCCGCTCGCGCCGTCTTCCAGCTCGCGCAGCCAGGATTTGAAACCGAAGTGGGCGAACAGCTCCCGTTGTTTCCCGGGATCGGGTGCGCTCTGCGCCAGACCGTCGAGCCCGACCGGCAGCGCGACGTCGCGCTTGACGGTAAGCAATTGCCGCGCTTTCGGCAGCCAGTCGAGCGCCTTCTTCAGGTTCTCTCCCACCACCCCGGGGATTTCGCCGGCATGGGCGATCACCTGGTCGAGGGAACCGTACTGCTGGATCCATTTGGCGGCAGTTTTCGGACCGACCTTCTCGACCCCCGGCACGTTATCCACGGCGTCGCCGGTGAGCGAGAGGTAATCGACGATCCTCTCCGGGGCCACGCCAAACTTCAGCTGCACGCCGGCCGGGTCGAGCTTCTCGTTGGACATGGTGTTGACCAGGGTCACGTGCTCGTCCACCAGTTGCGCGAGGTCCTTGTCGCCGGTCGAGATGATGCAGTGCCAGCCTCTTTGCCGCGCTTCTTCGGCGAGGGTGGCGATGACATCGTCGGCCTCGACGCCGGTTATGGTCAGCACTGGCCAGCCGAGCGCTGCGATGGCTTCTTTTAGCGGTTCGATCTGGGCCGCGAGGTCCTCGGGCATCGAGGGACGATTGGCCTTGTAGGCCGGGTATTCGTGATCCCGGAAGGTCTTGCCTTTGGCATCGAACACGCAAGCGCGCGCTGTAGCTGGATGGTCGCCGGCCAGACGCCGCAGCATGCTGATGACGCCATAAATTGCGCCCGCGGGCTCGCCGCGTGGGCTCTTTAGTTCGGGCAGCGCATGGAAGGCCCGGTACAGGTAGGAGGAACCATCGACCAGCAGGAGTGTATTGACCATCGAAGGCGAATCTTACGGGCGATATTCCGCAATAAGCCAGGGGAGTAGAATCAGTATATGCGCCGCGTCCTGTTCCTTGCCCTGTCAGTGGCCGCTGCCGGTGCCTTGGCCCAGCAGCAACTGCCGCCGAAACTGGAGCCCTTGCCCGAGGCGCCACCGCCGCCGCTGATTCGCGATGGCGCCGACGAGCCACGCGTGCGCATTACGCCGCAGGAGGGGGACCGTGTCGAGGAAGTGCGCGACGGTGGGCGCGTCGTGATGCTCAAAGTCACGCCGCCCGGTGGCATCTCCTATTACCTTATGGACCTCACCGGCAACGGCAATTTGACCCGGCGCGATTCGCTAGACCCTGGCCTTCGCGTGCCGCTGTGGACCATCAAGTCTTTCGACTGAATTGTCGATTTTCACCCCCGTTTCTGAAAGCCAGCTCGCCACTTGGCTAAAGAATTATTCGGTAGGCGGGCTGATCGGGCTGGAGCCGATCGCCTCGGGCATCGAGAACACCAATTATTTCGTCACCACCAGCCAGGGGCGCTACGTGCTCACGCTCTTCGAGCGCCTGCCGGCGGCCGAACTGCCGTTCTATCTGGAGTTGATGGCCCACCTCGCGCGCCACGGCATACCCTGCCCGGCGCCGATTGCCGATCTGGCCGATCGTTATCTGTCGAGTCTGAACGGCAAGCCGGCGACGCTGGTGACGCGGCTGGCGGGCGCGTCGGTCGAGAACCCCGGCGTCGCCGAATGTGTCGAGCTGGGGGCGCTGCTGGCGCGCATGCATCTCGCCGGGCGCTCCTATGGCGGTTATCTCGAGAACCCGCGCGGCCCGAAATGGTGGCGCCGCGCCGCGGACGAAGTGCGCCCTTTCCTCGATCCGCTGCGCGCGGCGCAGCTCGAGTCAGAACTGCGCTTCCAGGCGCAGCACCGCTTTGCGGATCTGCCGCGTGGCGCGGTGCACGCGGACCTATTCCGCGACAACGCCTTGTTCGACAACGGCCGCATCAGCGGCGTCTTCGATTTTTATTTTGCCGGCGTCGATTGCTTCGTCTACGACCTCGCGGTCTGCGTCAATGACTGGTGCCTCGTGGACCCGGAAGGTGACCGGCGGCTGGACGAGCCCAAAACCCTCGCCCTGCTTGGCGCCTACCGTGCGATACGACCGCTGGAATCGACGGAAGGCGAAGCATGGCCGGTGATGTTGCGCGCAGCGGCCTTGCGTTTCTGGCTCTCCCGATTGCACGACAAACATCTGCCGCGCCCTGGCGAGCTGGTGAAAGTGCACGATCCGGAGCACTTTTGCGAGATCCTCGCGCTGCGCGGGGCGCGTGGGGCGCCGGCGCCGTGGGCCGCCTAGTCGCCATGCGGCGGGACTGCTAACGCATGCACGCAAATCGCCTTCCGGCTATCCGTGGCCTGCGCTGGGTCGTCGAAGCATTCTCGATTCTACGCGTCGCTCCGGTGCGCCAACTGCTCTTCAACCTCGCGTTTCTGTTCGCTAGCACCATCGTCGTCGCTTTGCCGTTGATCGGCTTTGCTGCGATTTGGCTGCTGTTTCCTGCGCTGATGGTTGGTCCGCACGCGATCGCACGCAGGGCGTCGGGCGGTACCACGCCGACCCCGGATTTGCTGCTATCCGGATTACGCCAGCAATTGCCCGCGCAACTGCGCATGGGCGGGGTGTTTCTCGGTGCGATGGTGGTGGTGCTGGCCGGTACCGCGCTGGCCGACGACGGGCGTTTCGCCCAGGCGGTGATCGGCCACACCCGCCTGCAACTCGAAGACCTGCAGAGCCCCGACCTGCAACGCGCGATGCTGATCGGCGCCGGGCTGCAGACCGGGTTGCTGGGCGCTTTGTGGTATGCGCCGCTGCTGGTGGCATGGCACGGGCTGTCGGCCACCAAAGCGGCGTTCTTCAGCGCTGCTGGGGCGTTCATCAACTGGCGCGCGTTTCTCGTCTACGGGGTGGCCATCATGCTGCTGTTCGGCTTGGTGCTGATGCTGGCGCTGGGCGGCGCGATGCTGTTCGGCGGCAGCGGCCCGGCGCAAGCCAATGCCGCTCTTTTCTCGGTTATCTGGACCCTGCTGCCGGTCTGGTTTGCGAGTTCCTACCTCAGCTACCGTGACATTTTCAGCGAAGACAAGGTGAATGAAGCGGCCGCAGAGCTGCCAGCGTCCCCTACAATTTCCCCATGAACAAGCGGCGACTCCCTGAGCTCTCCCCTCGAGCGGCGCCGGAATTCGTCGATGCGGTGAGTGCCAAGGCCTGGCTCGAGAACGTGCCGCTCGCCAACGTCACCGCCGCCCAACACCAGTTGTTGGCGCAGATGCAGGAGTTCAACTGCTACGGCGTCAACCCGAGCAGCCGTCTGGCGACCTTGGAAGCGCTGCGCGAAGCGGTGCAGTTCGTGGAAATAGAGCAGGCCCGGCGTTTCACCAACCGCGCCCTGCCGATGGCCGAGGCCGAGAGTGCGGTGTTTGTTCACACGCTCGCGCTCTGGGAGCAGATGTGGCTGGGTTACCTGCGCTGTTTCGAGGCGGCGGTTGCGGGGGACACCGGCATGCGCGCCCAGGGCGGGCTGGTCTGCCAGAGGGTGCTCTTCTACACGGGTCTGCAGATGTTCCACTATCATCGCGCCTACCGTCGGGTGCCGCCGAGACTGTGGCGCGAGCTGCACGAGGGCTACGCCGGGGCCGAGAAGCTGGGCGTCACTGAGGACGCGGTCAAGGACTACCTGAACCGCGATGTCAACGACACCTCGGCGCGCGTTGCGTACATGCGTGCGCTGCTGCTAGGCATGGCGAACCAGAACGAGCTCAGCCAGCGCCAACTCACCTTCGCCGCCTTCCTGCTGGAACGTTGGGCCCACAAGGTCGAGGTTTCCAAGGAGCCGCTGGAGGAGCAGGACGTCTCCGCCCTTGTCGTTGACCTGGAAAGCGATGGCGGCCCCGAGCGCGATGCACCGGACGCGGCCGAGCCGAGATATCTCGACGCCAGGCGCCTCGCCAAGAGCCTACGCAATCGGATCGGCCTGCTGAGGAAAGGCGTATCGCCGGCCAAGCTCGCACTGGGCGAGGACTGTGTCCAGCCCTCTTGCGAGCATCTGCTGGCGTTTCTTTATCGCCAGTGGTGCCAGCTCAAGCCGCCACGCGCCACGGAAAGGAAACGCCTCGCCGATAACGGCCAAGCATGCCAGAACCTGGCGGCGATACACTATTTTGTCTCCGGGCACGTGTTCCGGCCGCCTGGCGAAACCAAGGAACTCACCGGGGCGCAACGCGACCAGATCGCCACCTTTGGCCGCGTCAGTATGCGTGACGAAGACGACAACGGCGCGGTGCACGGTTTCCTGCTGGAGTCCTGGGAAATCCAGGATCAAAGCACGCAGGGCCTGATGATGATTCGCCGCGCCGCGAACCCTGGCAAGCGCTACAGCCACGGGATGCTGGTCGGCATGAAGCCGACGAATTCCAGGAACTTCATGCTGGGGCAAGTGCGCTGGCTGATGCAGAACGACGCGGGCGATCTCTACGCTGGCATCCGGCTGCTGCCCGGCCTGCCGGCTGCGATCGCGGTGCGCCCGGCCGGGCTCAACGTGATGGGCGCCAAGTATGTGCAGGCGCTCTCGCTCGCCTCGGTCGCCGCGATCAATGCGCCACCATCCTTGGTGCTGCCTTCGGGCTGGTTCAAGCCCCAGCGTGTGATCGAGGTGCACCTCGAGGCTCCGCTGAAAGTGCGGCTCACTGTGCTCATCGAGCGCGGCAGCGATTACGAGCGCGTCGCCTACGAGGCGCTGACATGAAGTCCACCGATTTCGGCTATCAGCAAGTTCCGGCAGACGAAAAATCCGCCCGGGTTGGCGAGGTATTCAATCGGGTCGCCGAACGCTACGACTTGATGAACGACCTGATGTCGTTCGGCCTACACCGTCTGTGGAAGGCGTTCGCGGTATCGATTGCCCGCATCCGCCCAGGCGAACGGGTGCTCGATGTCGCTTCCGGCAGCGGCGACTTGGCGCGCGCATTTGCCGCACGTGGGGCGCAGGTGTGGATGAGCGACATCAACCGGCCGATGCTGGCGCGCGGCCGTGACCGGCTGTTGGACGCCGGCCGCATGGCGTCGGTGGTGCAATGCGACGCCGAACGACTGCCGTTTGGCAACGCCAACTTCGACTGTGTGAGCGTGGGCTTCGGCCTGCGCAACATGACCGACAAGGACGCCGCACTCGCCGAAATGGCGCGGGTTCTGAAACCGGGCGGGCGCTTGCTGGTGCTCGAGTTCTCGCAGGTCTGGAAACCGCTGCAAAAACCCTACGATCTGTATTCCTTTCATGTGTTGCCCTGGCTGGGCGACAAGGTGGCGGGGGACGCCGCGTCCTACCGTTACCTGGCCGAGTCCATCCGCATGCATCCTGACCAGCAGACCCTGGCAGGGATGTTGGAACAAGCGGGCCTGGAGCGGGTCACCTACTTCAATCTTGCGGCAGGCGCAGTCGCCGTGCATCGCGGCTACAAACTGCGGTAGTATAGACAAGCTGACTGAACGCCGACTGAACCAGAGTGAGGAATGACATGAAAAAGCTCGTACTCGGAATTATGGCCACGCTGCTTTGCGCGGTCTTTGTGGCGACGGAAGCAGATGCGGCCAAACGTCTGGGCGGCGCCCGCTCGGTCGGCACGCAACGTAGCATCACCAATGCCCCGCCGGCAGCGACCCCCGCCAAGCCGGCGCAAGCGCAGCAGATGCAGCAGTCCGCCGCCGCGCAGCCTGCGGCTTCGGGGATGAGCCGGTGGATGCCGATGCTAGGGGGCCTGGCCCTCGGCGGCGCGCTCGGCTGGCTGATGGGCGCCAACGGCATGGGCGGCATGATGGTTGGCATCCTGCTCGCCGGATTGCTGGCGTTCGCGGCAATTTTTGTCGTCCGACTGCTGATGCGCAAGCGCGAAGAAGCACCGCAACAAATGCAGTACGCTGGCATGGGCAGTGAAACCGTAGCTGCGCCGCCGCCGTCGCAGTCTGCTGGTTTTGATGCGCCTGCGGCAGCGGAGCCAAGTGGCGTTGCCGCCAACGTTCCGGCGGGTTTCGACGTCGCTGGCTTCCTGCGCGGGGCCAAGCTCAATTACATGAAACTGCAGATCGCCAACGATCAGGGCAACCTGGACGAGCTGCGCGAGTTCACCAGCGATGCCTTGTTCGAAGAACTGAAAAATGATCTGCTGGCGCGTGGCAACGAGAAACAGCAGACCGACGTGCTGGCCCTGAACGCCGACCTGCTCGAGGTGGTGACCGAGGGCGACAAGTACTGGGCGAGTGTGCGCTTCTCGGGCACTGTCCGTGAGTCGCCGGGCGATGCGCCCACCGGATTCGAGGAAATCTGGAACCTCGTCAAGCCGGTGAGCGGCTCGCAAGGCTGGCAACTCGCCGGCATTCAGCAGATGCATTAAGCTCCTGAGCCCGGTTTGCATAAAAGGCCACCACCCGGTGGCCTTTTTTTGGCGCAAATTTTTCCCATGGCCTTCGAATCTCCCGTCTTCAAGTCACCTCTCACCCTCGCCCTGAACCATCTGCTCGAGGCCGAGCACTGGGCGTGCGAGCGCTTGACGCCCTTCGCCGGCGAAACCCTGGAAATGCGCGCGCTCCCGCTGCCGAGCTTGCGCCTCACCATTGCTGCTGACGGTCGTCTTGGCGCCGCCTTGCCCACAGCCGAGCCCTCGCTGGTGGTCACGATCCGGCCCGCTGCGCTCGCGGCGGCGGTTAAAGGGGAGGATCAGCTGCTACGCTCTATCGATGTCTCGGGCAATGCCAAACTCGCGGGCGAAGTTATGTTCCTGGTCCGCCACCTGCGCTGGGATGTGGAGGAGGAGGTCGCCAAGTTCGTCGGCGACGCGCTCGCACACCGCTTGGTCGGGCTGGCCAGGAATGCCGCTGCCTGGCATGCCGATGCGGCGCGCCGTATCGCCGGGAGCTTGGTGGAATACGCCGTCGAGGAAAAGCAAGTGCTGGTGAAACGCGTCGAGCTTGAAGCCATCGCCGCAGCGCAGGCGCGCTTGCACGACGGTCTGGAGCGGCTGGAAAAGCGCCTCGAGCGTTTGGCCGGAGGGCGCTGAATGTCGCTTTTGCGCCTCGCACGGATCCTGTGGATAGTGTGGCGTTTCCGCTTGTACCGGTTGCTGCCGCGGTTTGCGCGCGCTCCTGACCCAACCCGGGCAGTTCATTTACGCGAAGCACTCGAGGCTCTGGGGCCGATCTTCGTCAAGTTTGGCCAGATTTTGTCGACGCGTCGCGACCTGCTCCCAGCAGACCTTGCCGACGAACTGGCCAAGCTGCAGGATCAGGTGCCGCCGTTTGCGTCCGCTCTTGCCGTTGCCGAGGTCGAAAGGTCGCTTGGCAAAGGGCTGGAGCAAGCATTCGGTAGTTTCGACAGGCAGCCAGTCGCCAGCGCATCCGTCGCACAGGTGCACTTTGCGGTGCTCAAGGACGGC
This sequence comes from Betaproteobacteria bacterium, assembly GCA_009693335.1. Classification (GTDB taxonomy): domain Bacteria; phylum Pseudomonadota; class Gammaproteobacteria; order Burkholderiales; family SG8-39; genus RBG-16-66-20. Next base: position 12,891 of record SHXK01000064.1, read on the forward strand.
ACTGAAGTGGCGGTCAAGGTGCTGCGGCCAGGCGTAGA
>SHXK01000065.1 GCA_009693335.1 Betaproteobacteria bacterium
GCTTTTGCAACGCATGAAAAACAAAACGCTCGAATAGCCGCAGCCCGTCTTCGGGCGACGCCGCTGTCGAAAATCCCGCCCGCATTCCCTGCGTCGTGTCCGCCGCCAAGGTGAATTGCGGAACGGCCAGCAGTTCGCCATTGATCTCCAGCAGCGGCAGATTCATCTTGCCTTGCGCATCCGGGAAAATGCGGTAGCCCAGCACCCGCTCTGCCAACCGTTCGGCCTGCGCCTCCTGATCGCCGCGCTCAACGCCGATCAGCGCAAGAATCCCGCGTCCGATGCTGCCGATCGTCCGCCCATCGACCTCGACGCGCGCCTCAGTCACGCGCTGAATGAGCGCAATCACGTTCGCGTGATCCTGCACATCACGTGAGCGTGATCCTGCACATCAAGCAGGAATATCCGGCACCAGGAGAATCTTGAGCCGCGAGATGGCATCCTTGAAAACCAGCTTGCGTTTCTTGAAGCGCCGCAACTGAAGCTGGTCCTGGCTGGAGTGCTCCGAGAGCCGGGCGATTACGTCGTCCAGATCCTGGTGCTCGATCTCCAGCGCCGCAATCCGCGCCTCAATCTGCACCCCTTCCTCGTCGGTCAGCGACTGGCTGGTCAAGCCCTTGCCTCCTCAGGTTTGCATCCTATAATACTTGCTCATGGGGAGGGAACCACCCCACCCCGCGACACCCCACGCAACCATGCGTCGCAACGATCACGACGTCACCAACACGATACGCACCACCGACCTGCAGCAGGTAGCCGGGGAGGTGGTGCGTGTGTATCGTGGCCTGTACGATGGCACACCCGTGGGCGCAAGAAACGCCCCCTCGGCCACCCCCGCGGCGGCGATCGAGCGCGCATTCGAGGACTTGGGGCGGCTGTACGTCGGCGATCACCCCGAATACCTTCCCTGCGACACCCCGTATCACGATATCCAGCACGTACTCGACGTGACGCTCGCCATGGCGCGCCTGATGGATGGCTATGAGCGCGGCCGCAACGACTCGCCGACGCTACCTGTGGCCTACTTTTCGCTCGGCGTGGTGACGGCACTGTTCCACGATTTCGGCTACCTGCGCAAGCGCGGCGACCGGCGCCATCGCTACGGTGCCGAGTACACGATGACGCATGTGTCGCGAGGCTCAAAGTACTTGCGCGACTACTTGCCGCGTATCGGCCTGAAACGCCTCGCTAACGCGGGCGCGACCCTGGTGCACTACACCGGATACGAGCGTCGCGCGGAAACCATTCCGCTGAACGACGCGCTGCTGCGCCGTGTTGGCCACATGCTCGGCACCGCGGACATCATCGCCCAGATGGCGGACCGCTGTTATCTCGAAAAATGCCGCGACCGTCTCTATCCGGAATTCGTACTCGGTGGCATCGCCCGCAAGAAACTGCCCGGGGGCCGCACACGGGTCATCTTCAAGTCCGGCGTAGATCTGGTGTGCCAAACACCCGGCTTCTACCTGAATGCCATGAAGCGGCTGGACCTCCAGCTCGGGCGCGCCTACGAATACGCCGAGCACCACTTCAAGGGACGCAACCTGTACCTGGAGGAAATGCAGAAAAACCTGCGCTACGCGCGGGCCGTGGCGGACGCACCGAGCCGGCGGGCGTTGCGCCGCGCGCCGCCTTGGACGCTGAACGAAGGCGTCGAGCCCTATCCCAAGGGCCTGGTGATCCGGTAGTTCTGATCAATGCGCGCGCGGATGACCTCGAGGCGCGCGCGGTTGACGCCGAAATCGCGCCGGCCCAGCCGCGAGGCCGAGCGCAGGTGAATCAGGCTCGCTTGCGGGTCGAAGAAAAACTCGACGTCATCCACGTAGCGCATGATCCTGGTGCGGAACTCGGTGTAGAGATAATCGTCCTCGTGCCGTATGACGGTGGCGCCACGCATGCTTTCCACGACCTTGCGCACTGCCGCGATCGCCGCACTGGCGTCGCCCTCGAACGGAATCGGCGCAATGTAGTGCTGAGCATCGGCAGCATCGACCTGGCTGGAGACACTGTTCGGCGTACGCTTGGGCGGCGTCAGCCTGCCGTCTTGCACGCCGAGATGGTCGGGACGCTTCCAGGAAAACATGGCGCTGGCAAGCCGGCCTAGCCGTCCTGCGGCGGCGGGAAGTTTGGCGGACGCTTCTCCCGCAGCGAGGCAATCCCTTCCTTCGCTTCCGGGCCGGTGAAACCGAGCATCTCCAGCGCCAGCGAGGCGTCGAAACTCGGTCCGGCCATGCGCAGCCAGTTGTTCAGGCTGTATTTGGTCCAGCGCAGGGCGGTCTGCGCGCCTGCGGCCAGTTTTCTCGCGACTTCCAGCGCCTTGGCCTGCAGCTCGGCTTCGTCGCAGCACAGCGAGACCAGACCGATCCGCTCCGCCTCTTCACCCGAGACCTGCTCGCACAGCAGCAGGTAGTACTTCGCTTTCGCCATGCCGCACAGCAACGGCCAGACAATCGCCGCGTGGTCGCCCGCGGCGACGCCCAGACGCGTGTGACCATCGATGATGCGCGCATTCTTCGCCGCGATCGAGACATCCGCGAGCAGCCCCGCCACCAAGCCCGCACCCACCGCCGGGCCGTGCATCGCGGATACCACCATTTTTGAGCAATTGATGAGGTTGTAAACGAGATCCCGCGCCTCGCGCCAGACACGCGCGCGCGTCTCGAAATTTTGCGTAATCTGTTCCACCATGGTCAGATCGCCGCCTGCGGAGAAACCCTTGCCCGCACCGCGCAGGATCGCCACCCGGGTTTCCGGATCGCGGTCGATGTCGAGCCAGATCTCCGCCAGTTCCTGGTGCAGCCGCGCCGTAGCGGTAGAGAGCTTGCCGCCCTCCTCGCCCATCACCACTTCGAGGATGCCGGGCTCGAGCCGGCGGATTTTCAGGTCTTGGTATCTGGAGTAGTCCATCAGTCCATTCTACAATCGGCTCATGCACACCACTGATCAGCGATTCGAGGACCTGCCTGGGTTTCAGCCTTGGGAGGCTGCATGAACCCGGAGGTTTCCTGGCGTGACATCGAAGCGGCGCATCGCCGGATCAGTCCGCATGCCCACCGCACCCCCGTGCTCACCTCCGGCACAGTGGATGCGCTCAGCGGCGCCAGCGTATTTTTCAAGTGCGAGAACCTCCAACGCATGGGCGCTTTCAAGTTTCGCGGCGCCTACAACGCGCTGTCGCAACTCGGGCCCGCAGACCAGCGCCGCGGGGTCGTGGCCTTTTCATCGGGGAATCACGCGCAGGCCGTGGCGCTCGCCGGCAGGCTCCTGCAGGTTCCGGTCGTCATCGTGATGCCGGAAGATGCCCCCAGGGTGAAGCTGGAGGCGACCAGGGGCTACGGGGCTGAGCTGGTGCTTTACGGAAAAAATGACGACCGGGAACAACTCGCCAAGCGCATCTCCTCCGAGCGCGCCCTCACGCTGATCCCGCCTTTTGACCACCCGCACATCGTCGCCGGCCAGGGCACCGCAGCGAAGGAGCTGATCGAAGACGCCGGCCCGCTCGAGCTGTTGCTGGTCCCCTGCGGCGGCGGCGGCTTGCTGTCGGGCTGCGCGGTGGCCGCCAAACACCTTAATCCCGGTTGCCGCGTGATCGGCGTCGAGCCCGCTGCCGGCGACGACGCGACGCGCTCGTTCAAAACCAAGACCTTGCAGACCGTGAAGGACCCGGACACCATCGCCGACGGCGCGCGCACCTCCTCGCTAGGCAAGATCACTTATCCGCTGGTGATGCGCTACGTTGACGACATGCTCACCGTCACCGACGCCGAGTTGCTGAAATCGATGTTCTTCCTCTGGGAGCGCATGAAGATCGTGGTCGAGCCCACAGGCGCGCTCGCCGCCTGCGCACTGCTCGAAAAAAAACTCGATGCGAAAGGCAAACGTGTCGGCGTGCTCCTCTCGGGCGGCAACGTGGATGTAAGGGCCATCAGCGCTTTGCGCTGATCCTTGCGGCCGCTTTGCTATGATGCGGACCCCTCACCCCTCAGCTCCCTGGAAAAAACGATCATGCGCTGTATAGAAATCAGCAAGCCTGGCGGTCCCGAGGTTCTGGTTCCCGCCGAGCGCCCGACCCCATCACCGAAAGCGAACGAAATCCTGGTGAAAGTCGCGGCCGCAGGCGTCAACCGCCCCGACATACTGCAGAGACAGGGCAAATATCCGGTGCCGCCAGGCGCCTCGGACTTGCCGGGCCTGGAGATCGCCGGTGTAGTCACGGCCTGCGGCACTGAAGTAACGATGTGGAAACCGGGCGACCAGGTCTGCGCCCTGACGCACGGCGGCGGCTACGCTGAATACTGCGTGACGCCAGAAGTGCAAGCGCTGCCTATGCCCAAGGGTCTTACTGCGCTGCAAGCGGCCTCGCTGCCGGAGACTTTCTTCACCGTCTGGTCGAACGTTTATGACCGCGCGCGCCTGGCGCCGGGCGAATCGCTGCTGGTGCAGGGCGGCAGCTCCGGCATCGGCGTCACCGCGATTCAGATGGCCGCCGCCATGGGCAACCGCGTCTTCGCCACCGCGGGCAGCGACGAAAAATGCGCCGCCTGCGTCAAGCTCGGCGCCGAGCGGGCCATCAACTACAAAACGCAGGATTTCGGCGCCGAGATCATGGCGGCGACCGACGGCAAGGGCGTCAACGTAATCCTCGACATGGTCGGCGGCGACTACGTGCCGCGTGAACTCAAATGCCTGGCCGACGAGGGTCGCCTGGTGTTCATCGCGGTGCTGGGCGGCTGGAAAACCGAACTCGACATCACAGAGGTGATGCGCAAGCGCCTCTCCATTACCGGCTCGACTTTGCGGCCGCGCCCGGTCGATTTCAAAGGCGCAGTGGCGAACAGCTTGCGCGCAAAAATCTGGCCGCTGATCGAAGCCGGAAAAATAAAACCCGTGATCTACCAGACCTTCCCGCTCGCGCAGGCGAGCGAAGCGCACAAGTTGATGGAGACCTCGCAGCACATCGGCAAGATCGTGCTCACGCTCTGAGCTTGCAATGCCAGAATCTGCCCAGGACCCCTGGGCCCTGGGCCGTAAAATAGGCGTTCTTCGCAACAAGGAACACCATGCTCAAGGACGGCCTGCCCAAGGCGAAAACAGAACCGCGCCCGGCTGCAACCCTACTCCTGCTGCGAGATGCGCCGGGTGCAGGGTCGGGGGAAAGACCCGCTGCGTCGGGGACGCCCGAAGTGTTCATGCTCCAGCGCACCAGCAAAGCAGCGTTCCTGCCCGGTGCGTTCGTGTTTCCCGGTGGCGCCCTCGATGCGGATGATGCCAGCGCGCGTGCGGCGCAACGCGTGCGCGGCCTCGACGACGCCCAGGCCAGCGCGCGCCTGGGGCTCGCCACCGGTGGCCTTGCCTACTGGGTTGCGGCGGCACGCGAGTGCTTCGAGGAGTCCGGCATCCTCCTCGCTTGGGATGAAAAAGAGCGTCCACTGGCGCCGCAGCGCGCTGCGGCGTTGGAGCACCTGCGCCAACCGCTGAATGCGGGAACGCTCCTCTTTAGCGAAATTCTGGAAAGGGAGCAGCTGTTCGTACCGGCGCACGAAATCGCCTACTACAGTCACTGGATCACGGCGCCGGGCCGGGCGCGGCGCTTCAGCACGCGCTTCTTCGTCGCCTGTGCGCCGGTAGGACAACATGGCGCGCACGACCAATCCGAAACCGTGCACAGCGTCTGGATCAGTCCGCGGGAGGCGGTCGAGCGCGGCAAGCGCGGCGAGATCGAGCTCATTTTCCCGACCCGCAGCACCCTTGCCGATCTGTCGTCGCTGGCGACGCCCCAAGCGGTGCTGGAACACGCCAAGGGCCTGGGCGACATCGAAGTGAACGCTGCCTGCTGGGCGCTGGATCATGAAGGCTCGCAGCGGTTGTTCCGGCGCACCGACCCGCCCTACAGCGAGATCCACTGGAGCGATCCGGAGGAACAGGGCAACACCTGTTTCGTGATCCAGCCCGGGATTGCGAAACGCCTCGACCAGTACGTGACGCGCCTCACCGCGCCCAACCCCGGCGTGATGACCGGGCCCGGCACCAACACCTACCTGGTCGGCCAGATTGACAACGGCGGCGACCTGGCGGTGATCGATCCCGGACCAGCGCTTGAATCGCATCTGGCGAAGATTCTCGAGATTGGCGGCGGCCGCATCCGCTGGATCCTCACCACCCACACCCACCTGGATCATTCCCCGGCAGCCGCCGCGCTCAAGGCCGCGACCGGCGCGCAACTCCTCGGCCGTCCTGCGCCTGCCGGGGCCAACCAGGACCAGGGCTATCGCGCAGACCGGATTGTGTCGGATGGCGAAAGGCTCTCGCTGGGAACTCTCCACCTGCGCGCACTCCATACGCCAGGCCACGCCTCGAACCATCTTTGCTATCTGCTGGAAGACTCGCGCATGCTGTTCACGGGCGACCATGTGATGCAGGGCTCCACCGTGGTCATCAATCCACCCGACGGCGACATGCGCGCCTACCTGGCTTCGCTGGACAAGTTGCTCGCCGAGGACCTCGCCATCATCGCGCCAGGGCACGGCTACCTGATCGGCGCGCCGCACAAGGAAGTCAAGCGGCTGGTGGCGCACCGCCTCGCGCGCGAAGCCAAGGTCGCGGCGGCACTCAAGCGTCATGGTGCGGCGACGCTGGACGAACTGGTGCCGCAGGTCTATGACGATGTGTCGCCTAAATTACATCCGGTGGCGACGCGCTCGCTCAGCGCGCATCTGGACAAACTGGTGGCCGAAGGACGCGTCCGGCAGGCCTCCGGTCGCTATATACTTAGCGCCGAATAGGAGTGCGCCATGAGCGATGAGCCAACCATGAAACTAGTGACCAACCTCGACCGAACGGCGATCGAGGCCAAGCTCCGGGAAATCGGCGGCGACGCCGCAGACGCCGGGCTCACGGAACTTGCCAGGATGTTCATCGGCATCGAAGGTATGCCTGCCGCGCAGATCGAGCAACGCGTCACCAACGCCATCAAATGGCTGGCCAACAAGCCGCAGCATATGAAGATCAGCGCCGTCCTCGACCTCGTTGGCATGAATCTCAAGAACTTGAAATAGCTGTTTTTTGAAGTACGACTTCGATCTGTTTAGCATCGGCGCGGGCTCCGGCGGCGTACGCGCCAGCCGCGTTTCCGCGGCGCTGGGCGCGCGCGTCGCCATTGCCGAAGCGGGCCGCTTCGGCGGCACTTGCGTCAACGTCGGCTGCATCCCGAAGAAGCTTTTTTCCTACGCCGCACATTTTCGCGACGACCTGAAGGACGCCGCGGACTTCGGCTGGCGCCTCGCCGAGCCGACGTTCGACTGGCAAAAGCTGCTCGCTAACAAAGACCGCGAGATTGACCGCTTGAATGGCGTCTACGAGCGGTTGCTGCTGAACGCGGGGGTGACGATTTTTCGTGGCAAAGCGACGATCCGCGGCAAAAATGAAATCGAGATAAACGGCAAAACCGTCACCGCAAAACATATCCTGGTGGCTACCGGTTCCTGGCCGCAGTTGCCCGAAATCCCTGGTCGGGAACTGGCGATTACCTCAAACGAGGCGTTCTTCCTCGATAAGCTGCCGCGGCGCGCGCTGATCGTTGGCGGCGGCTACATCGGGGTCGAGTTTGCTTCCATCTTCAACGGCCTCGGCGTCGAAACGATGCTTGCCTACCGCGGCGCGCATCTGCTGCGCGGCTTCGACGCCGAACTGGGCAGGCGGCTCGGCGAAGAGATGGGCAGGAAAGGCATCGCCGTTACTTTGCATTGCCATCCCCTGGCGCTGACGAAACAGGAAGATGCCATTCAAGTCGAATTCAACAACAACGCTCGCCACTCGTTCGACCTGGTCATGTTCGCCACCAGCCGCAAACCTAATACCGCTGGCCTGGGCCTGGAAGCCGCGGGCGTCAAGCTGGGCGCTGACGGCGCGGTGTTGGTGAACGAATATTCGACCAGTTCGGTGGCCTCGATCCACGCCATCGGCGATGTCACCAACCGCCTCAACCTGACGCCTGTCGCCACTGCCGAGGGCATGGCCCTCGCCAGGACGCTATTCGGTGGCCAACCAACGCCGGTGGACCATGACTGTGTTCCCACCGCCGTGTTCTCCAATCCCAACCTCGCTAGCGTCGGGTTGTCGGAGGAAAAAGCGCGCGCGCGCTTCGGCAAAGTGGATATCTACCAGACGGCCTTCCGCTCCCTCAAGCACACCATGGGGCACAGCGAAGAAAAAATCTTCATGAAACTGGTCGTCGACACCGCCAGCCAGCGCGTGGTCGGCGCCCACATGCTCGGCCCCGACGCGGGCGAAGTGATCCAGGGCATCGCCATCGCGGTCAAGCTAGGCGCCACCAAAGCCCAGTTCGACGCCACCATCGGCATCCACCCTACCGCGGCCGAGGAGTTCGTCACCCTGCGCGAGAAAACCACATGATATTGCCTCCAGGTGGGAACGCTAACCGTCTCACTACCCTCTCAGAAACGCGAGAAATCTGGCTTGCGCTTCTCGAAAAACGCGGTCATCGCCTCCCTGGCTTCTGGCGACGACAGGCGTTCGCTGAAAACCTTCCACTCTTCATTCATCGCCTCGCTGACGCGCGACCCGAAGCGCTCGCGCATCAGCGCCTTGGTGGCACGCACCGCCGCAGGCGGCAGCGCGGCAAGGGCCAGAGCGGCGGCGCGCGCACGCGCGAATAGTTCACTCTCGGGCACGATGGCGGTGACGAAGCCCGCGACATACGCTTTGTCGGCGTCGAAAGGCTGGCCAAGCAACAGCAGTTCCGCCGCGCGCTGGTAGCCGGCGATGTAGGGCAGCAAGAAACTCGAACCGGCTTCGGGCACCAGACCGAGCGGCACGAACGGCAGCTGAAAGCGCGCGCTCGGCGCGGCGTACACCAGGTCGCAATGCAGCAGGAGAGTGGTGCCGATGCCGACCGCCGAGCCACCGACCGCAGCGACCAAGGGCTTGGCAAGCTTGGGCAGTGCGCTGATGAAGCGGAACGCGGACGACACGCCGCCGCTGGCGGGGGGTTCGAGAAAATCCTTCAGGTCGTTGCCGGCGGTGAAACAATCGCGCGCGCCGTGGATCAGGATCACTCGCACCGCCGGGTCGCTGTCGGCGGCAGCAAGCGCATCGGCCATCGCGCCGTACATCTCCTGGGTGAGCGCGTTCTTCTTTTCGGGCCGCGCGATTTCGATGCGCAGCACCCGGTCTTGGGTTTCAGTCTTGATCATTGGGGATTTGAAGGGGGGCGACAACGCGGCCCCTCCCCTTCATGGCAGTTTGTAATCCTTGAGTTGCTGACGCAGGGTCAGCTTGGAGAGCTTGCCGGTGGCGGTATGCGGCAGTTCAGCGACAAACACCACATCCTCCGGCATCGACCACTTGGCGACCTTGCCTTCGTAGAATTTGAGCAGCTCCGCCCTACTCACCTCCTGGCTCGCCTTCTTCACCACCACCACGATCGGGCGTTCATCCCATTTCGGGTGCGGCACGCCGATCACCGCCGCCTCCTGCACCGCCGGGTGCGCGACCGCGACATTCTCCAGGTCGATCGAGCTGATCCACTCGCCGCCCGACTTGATCACGTCTTTCGAGCGGTCGGTGATTTGCAGGTAGCCGTCCGCATCGATGGTGGCGACATCGCCGGTGGGAAACCAGCCGTCCTGCAGCGGGTTGCCGCCCTCGCCTTTCAGGTAGCCGGAAGCGATCCACGGACCCTTGACCATCAGGTCGCCAAAGCGCTTGCCGTCCCAGGGCAATTCCATGCCCGTCTCGTCCACGATTTTCATTTCGACGCCGAAAATGCCGCGGCCCTGCTTGGCCTGCACGGCATAGCGCGCCTCCTTGCCGAGCACAGTCTGTTTCGCCTTGAGCGAGCCGACCGTGCCGAGCGGGCTCATCTCGGTCATGCCCCAGGCGTGGAACACCTGCACGCTGTACTCATCCTGGAAAGCACGGATCATCGCCGGCGGACACGCCGAGCCGCCGATGACGGTGCGATTGAGTGTCGAGAACTTCAGCTGGTGCGCCGCCAGGTGTTGCAGCAGCATCAGCCACACGGTGGGCACGCCGGCCGACATCGTCACCTGTTCCTGCTCGATCAACTCGTAGACGCTTTTGCCGTCGAGGTGCGGCCCCGGGAACACCATTTTCGCGCCGACCAGGGTGCAGGCGTAGGGCAGGCTCCAGGCGTTGGCGTGGAACATCGGCACCACCGGCAGCACCACGTCGCACGCCGAGAGGTTGAGTGCGTCAGGCAGCGCGCCGCCATAAGCGTGCAACACCGTAGAGCGGTGGCCGTAGAGCACCCCCTTGGGGTTGCCGGTGGTGCCGGAGGTGTAGCACAAGGCCGCCGCCGTGCGCTCATCGAAGCTCGGCCACTCGAAGCGCTCATCCTCTTTGGCCATCAGGTCTTCATAGCAGCGCAGGTTCGGGATGGTGGTCACGGCAGGCATGTGCGCGCGATCGGTCATCAACACGTAGTGCTGCACCGTCTTTAGCTGCGGCGCCAGCTTCTCCACCAACGGCACGAAGCTCAGATCGAAGAACAGCGTCATGTTCTCGGCGTGATTCGAGATGTAGGTGATCTGTTCCGGAAACAGCCGCGGGTTGATGGTGTTGATGACCGCGCCGATGCCCGAGATCGCGTAGTAGAGCTCGTAGTGCCGGTAGCCGTTCCAGGCGAGTGTGCCGACCCGGTCGGACATCTTCACGCCCAGCCCTTGCAGCACTTTGGCGAGGCGGCGGGCACGCGCATGCGCCTCGCGGTAGGTGTATCTCTGGATCTCGCCTTCCACCGTCTTCGACACGATCTCGGTGTCACCGTGGTTGCGGTCCGCATGCTTGATCAAGCCGCTGATCAGCAGCGGCATGTCCATCATCAAGCCATTCATTGCTTTCCCCCTCCCGCGATCAGGTTCAGGGCATCTGGATCTTGCCACCACCCATGCCCATGGGCGGCATGCCGCCCTGCGCCACGACGATCGAGGACGCCTGCTGGCGACGCAACTCCTGCAGCTCCTTCACCGTGCGCTCGATCCCGGCCTTGGCGGCGGGTCCGAACATCGTCGCCGCCTCCCCGAGCGACTTCGCCTCGAGCGCGAAATTGATCGGCAGCGCACCCATCTGGCTCATTACCTGGGTTTCGCCGATATAGAGGATCTCGCGGCCCGCATCGCGTGCGCCGCTGCCGTCCACTGGCGTCAGCCTGCGGATCGTGCCGACGCGCCGATCGGTGAAGACCTCTTCGAGCCAGAGGTCCTTGGGATTCATGTCCGGCTCGACCATGCGTTCGTCTTGTCGTGTTGCCATGTTTGCCTCAATGCGAAAGTAGGGGATGTGAGAATTGTCGCATGGGGCAGACCGGTTTCACACCGGCCGACACTGCCGCCAGAGACCGCCTACTTCAAGTTCTTCAGATTCATCGCCACCATCGCCAGCTGCGTGGTGATGGCCGTGTACTCAGGCTGTTCCTGGATCCAGGTCAGGGCAGCGATGACATTGGTGCCGATCGCCGCGGCGGACATCGTCTCCACACCGGTGAAGCGTCCGGCGATTTCCACGAGGCCGGCCGGCTCGGCCATGGCTCGCGCCTGCACCAGCCGTTCTACGATGCCGGCGTGGTCCAGGTTGGTCGGCCATCTCAGGGTTTCATTCTCGTGGCTCATTTTGTCTCCATAACCCGCTCACCATACGCTTAAAGCCGCCGCAAAATCCTAGGTTCCGACCACACCACCATCGCCTCGCCGGATGGCGACGGTGCCCGACCGCGGCCGGCCGTCGGGCCGGTAGTCAGGCCAGTTTGAGAGCACCCTCGGGTTCTTCGGGTCCACCCCTGGGCCACCTATTTCGCCCGGGTGCTGGATGTTCACAAACAGCGTGCGCCCGTCGAGCGTCATGCAAGCGCCGGTCACTTCGCAACCACGCGGCCCGGTCATGAAGCGGCGCACTTCGCGCGTCACCGGATCCACGGCGAGCATCTGATTGTTGCCGAACTTGGCATGCTCCCCCTTGAGCAGCACTGCGGGCGAGATGTCGGTCTGCACCCAGAGCACACCGCGCGGGTCGATCAGCAGGCCATCGGGGGAAGCGTACTGATCGCCGCCGAACTGGAACACCTCCCAGCGAAAGTGCAGCGCTGCGTGGTCGCCACCGGCTTCGCTCCAGCGCACGATATGCCCGTGGTGATTCGGCGCCCGCGGATTGGCGGGGTTCGGGCCTTCGCGGCCCTGAGTGCCGCGCGCACTATTGTTGGTCAGCGTCAGGTACACATCACCGGTCTCCGGGTGACGCGCGATCCATTCCGGGCGGTCCATTTTCGTCGCCCCAGCCCGGTCAGCAGCCGCCCGCGCATAGATCACGACTGCGGCCTGCGAATCAAAGCCGTTCGCCGCGGTAAGGCCATTCTTGCCGTGGGTCAGCTCGACCCACTCGCCACCGCCATCGGCGTTGAAGCGCGCGACGTAAAGTGTGCCTTGGTCCAGAAGATCGCGGTTGGCGGCGCGCTCGCGCGGATTCCAGGAGCGCGCGGTGACGAACTTGTAAACGTACTCGAACACGCGATCGTCGCCGCTGTAGTAGGCGATGCGCCCGTCTTTGCAGATAGCGGGGCAGGCGCCCTCGTGCGAGAAGCGTCCCATCGCGGTGCGCTTCACCGGCACGGCATCGCGCTCGTAGGGGTCGAACTCGACCACCCAGCCAAAGCCGTTCGGCTCATTGCGGCTCTGCGCCACGTCGAAGCGCGCATCCGCCTCGCCCCACCGAAACGAAGAACGCACTTTGGGCGTCAGTTCGTAGCGCTCCTCGAGCGC